>JAYTAT010001027.1:0-6291 GCA_043737315.1 Archangium sp. | reverse complement strand
CGGGCCTCGAGACGTTGCCCAAGGCACTCGCTGAATGGATCGAAGAGAGCCTTTTCGAGGCCACTTCAGACGAGACGAAGCCGCTCGCTGAAAAAGAGGCGGCCCTGGTGCTCGACGTGGTGGCGCGCGCATCTGTTGCGATGTGGAAGTCAGCCGGACAAGCTTGACTGCGCGCCCCCGGGTGAACCACTGTAGAGCCCTCACGGCCCCTCGTACGGGCGCGGCCTGAGACTTTTCTTCTGGAGCGACAGCGATGCCCAAAGACGACGACAGCAGTGGATTTACGGGGAAACGGAACAAGTCGTTCCGCGAACTCGACGCGGCGCGCGGCAAGTCGAAGTACCACTCGCGCCAGGACGACCCCACGCAGCAGCGCATCGAACGCAGCGCCAGCTACGAGAAGTACAAGAAGGCGGCTGACTCGCTCTTCACCGGCGGCGCGTTGCCCGAGGGCCTCGCGGCGACGTTCGACCCCGAGGGAAAGAAGAAGGAGCACAAGGCCGCGCTCCAGCGCATCACCGAGGCGCCCGATCGCAAGGCGTGGGCGCAGCTGGTGACCGAATTCATCGAGAAGTACGACCTCGTCGACGACCCGTTCTTCCTCGATTCGCTGCTCGATCATCCGAAAGATCGCATCGTCGACAAGGCGCTGGGGCGGCTGGAGCTGTTGGCCGAAGACGGCCGGCTCGTTCGCGAGAAGGCCCCCCGCTCGATGCAGCAGCGCCTCAAGACGCAAGAGATGACCAACCTCGACTCTGACGTTCAGGCCCGGGCCAAGGCGCTGCGCACCAAATTGTTCTGAAGAGCCGTGAATGCCGAACTGGCGGGCCCGTCTGCAGGCCCGCTGTCGCTCATGGCAGCAACCCCAATCCCTGGAGAACCACATGAAGAAGCTCGTGATGGCCACCGTGGCGTCGTTGTCCTTGTGCGCATTTGCCGGTTCAGCCCCAGCCACTGCCGTTGCTGCCCCTGCCGCTGCCCCTGCGAAGGCGGTTGCGGTTGCCCCTGCTGCGGCGCCCGCGAAGACCGAGGTGGCGATAAAGGAAGGGAAGAAGGAGACCCTGGGTGCGCCCCCTGCGACGGCTGCCGCTGAGCCAGCGAAGACCGAAGAGGCCGTGAAGCCCGCCGAGCTGCCGGTGAAGAAGACCGCGCCCGCGATGAAGAAGAAGTAACTCGCTTCGCAGCCGGCTCGGCCCCTCTCCCCGCTTCACAGGGAGAGGGAGCACTCATTCGTTCCAGTCCACTCGCCAGGCGATGTGCTCACCCTCGGTGCACACCCGCGTCACGCGCACCTCTTTGCCGCCCAACATCCGCGGGCCTTCCTCGAGCACACCGGCCCCAGCTGAATCTCGATCGAGGTCAGCCCCAGCTCGGTCACCTTCGCTTCGATGTAATTGTTCCCGTGCTTGAACGAATTGCCGATGCGTTTGAGCGAGCGTCGAACACCCAACGACTGCATTGCCTTGAGCGCCGCGGTCCCCAGCAGGGTCGCCTTCATTCCGCGAACCACCGCGAGCCGCCCGACTTCCCGGCAGGCCTCGACCTCGCTGAGCTTCGGGTACTTGTGGCGCGCCGCGAGCACCAACCACCGGTAGAAATCAGCCGCAGGAAAAGCGGGCGCCAGCTTTCGGTTGAGATCCAGCCCGGCCACGCGAAGCTTCTCCACCAACGGTGGATCTGAGTCCGTCAGCGACCTGCTCGAACTCGACGCGCTCGTGAACCATCGCGCTACTCGAGCTGCAGGCCGCAATCGCCGCACGCACCGCTCTGCAGGGGGCCGACGAACCCGCACGCAGGGCACGGAGGCTCAGCGCCTTCGACCAAAGGCGTCTGCAGGGGCACCAGACCACCCGTTCCTTCCCGTTCGACCGCCGCCAGCCACTCGGCCTGCATCAGCTTCGCGACGCGGGGCACGTCTTCTTCGTGCACGAGCAACTGCAGCTTGGCGCCGCACCCGCAGCCGCCCGCGCAACACGCCTTGGGCGGCGGCTTGGCGAGCTCCACCTCGATGTCCTGCGACAACAACTGACGCTCGAGCTCGCGCATCTGCTGCAGCGGCCCTTCGAAGTACGGAACGAGTGAGGTGCCCATGCAGAGCCTTCTACCCGGAATCGATGGGCTGCCACACGCGGTGCGCCTTCACCGTGACCAGCCGATGTTCCGGTAGCCACAACCCGGTCAGCTCGCGGCCGTACACACAGCCCGTGTCGAGACCGGTGGCGTGCGCCTCGCGCTGAAGCCCGCGCATCGCGTCGTGACCGAACACCACGTGCCGCGGCCCCGGCCAGCGTGAAGCCCAGGGCACCCCACCATCGACGCGCATCGAAGCCTGACCTTCGGCGTCGATCGATCGCATGTTGAGCAAGACGTGTTTGGGCTGCCGGTCCAGCTCGACGGTGGGAATGAGGCCGGCGTGCACCACCAGCGCGTTGAGCTCGGGCAAATCGAGCCACAGCGGGAGCTGATCGAGGTAGCGCCACTCGTCGGCCTTCAAGGTGGCCGCCACCTTCACGTGGTGCGCCTTCTTCGAGAGCCCCGCCTTCACGTCGAGCAGGTGGGCGTCGTGATTGCCCAGCACCGCCAGCGCACCGAGTTCCCGCGCGCGCTGCACCACCCCGGCAGAGTCAGGCCCCTTGGCCACCAGGTCGCCCACCAGCACGAGCCGGTCGTCGAAGGTCCACCCGGCGACTTTGAGCAGCTCGCCGAGTTCGTCGTTGCACCCGTGCACGTCACCGATGAGCAGCGTTCGGCGCACGGGCCCTCTCAGACCTCGTGAACTTTCTTGAAGAAGGTCTGCTGGTAGTAGGCGAGTTCACCTATCGACGCGCGCAGGTCGGACAACACGGTGTGCGACGCGTCGACCTTCGAGCGGCCCGCTGCGTTGGGGTACCAGGCCTTGGTGATGATCTTCAGGCTGGAGACATCGACCATCCGGTAATGCAGCGCACGATCGAAGCCGGGCATGTATTTGGCGATGAACGAACGATCGGTGTGGATCGAGTTGCCGCACAGAATGCCTTCGCCGTAATCGCAGTGCTGCAGGAGCAGCTTGGTCGCTTCTTTCTCGGCGATGCGCAGCGAGATGTCGGACTTCTTCACGCGCTCGAGCAGGCCGTTCTTCGTGTGCATTTCCTTCACGAAGGGCTCCATGCGCTCCAACGCGTCGGTGGGCTGCCACACGGCGGTCTCCCACTCGGCGATGGGCTTGAGGTCGGGGCCGGTGATGACGATGCCCATTTCGATGATGACGTTGGTGGCGGTGTCGAGGCCGGTCATTTCCAGGTCGCACCACACGAAGCGCTGCTCTGAGGTCATGGGGAGGCACTTAGTGGAAGACGGTGGTACTTGCAGCTTCGTGGATGCCCAGACGCTGATCTCGAAGCTGCAGTCCGAAGCCGCTGATTCCCTCGCCGCCTTGTCCGTCGAGTCGCTGCTCGCAACGCCCGTCGGTGAGCTGGTGCCGGCCGACGTGCTGACCGCCACCGCACGAAAGGCGCTCAGCGCGTGGCTCGAGTCTGCGACCGCCGTGAAGGTGCTCAACTCGGTGGTGGAGTCGGTGGTCAACCGGCTTCAGACCGAACGCCGCCCGCTCAAAGAGGTGGTTGCGCCCGACGTGCGCCGTGCGCTGAGGGAAATGATGGGCCGCCCGTTCAGCCCGGATCGCCGCCTGGTGCTCACCATCATCGACCGGCCGCCGACGCGCGATCTGGTGCGCCAGCTGCTGCTCGACGCGGTGCTCGAGTTCGGCCGCCGTGCGAGTGCCCCCGTCGCGGGCATGGCGCGTGGGCTGGGTTCTTTTGCCAGCATGGTGGGCGACCGGGTGAAGTCGCGCAGTGGCAGCCTGGGTTCACTGGTCGGAACGATCAGTGACGAGGTCGAGCGGCAGTTGGAAAAACGCGCGGTGGAGTTCGTCGACTCGGCGCTCGCCGGCGTGTTCGGGCAGATCGCCGATGCGCTGTCGGACCCCAAACGGGCCGCGGAATCGGCCGAGCTGCGCACCGCGTTCTTCGATGGAGCCCTCGAGCTGACCTTCCCTCAGCTCGCGCGTGAGCTGGCGAACCTCGACGTGGCAGGCGGCGCAGAGATCCTGCGAGCGGGTCTCCAACGCTGGCTCGCCTCGCCAGCCTCTGAGGAGCAGCTCACGCAGCTCGTCGCGTGGGTCACTGAGCGAGACGCCAAACGCCCGCTCCAAGAGGTGCTCGCTGAAATCGGACTGCTCGATGTGGCGCGAGAAGTTGCACGAACGCAGCTCGCAAACCGAATTCGCCACATCGCATCGACGCCTGAGTTCGCGGCCTGGCTGAGCGCGCTCTAACGAAGCGAGGTTTCTTCGGGAGAGGGGATGGACGCCGCCCCACCCGCCATCTCGAACGTCGTCCCCGGGGCCAGAAAATCCCGGTGCACATAGCCCAGCGCCAGGTGCTGCCCGTGCTTCGGGCTCTTCACCACGCTGGTGATCCACCCGACCTTCCGCTCGCCCTGCTTGAGCTCGGTCTTCCGCTCAGGCACCGCTTGACCCACCAGCAGTTGCACCAGCTTCTTGTTCATCTGCCCGCGGTACGTAGCGCGCGCGATGACCTCCTGGCCGATGTAACACCCCTTCTTGTAGTTGATGGCGTGGTCGAGGTTGGCCTCGAGGGGAATGGTCACCTCGGTCATGTCGACGCCGAACAGGGGAACGTTCTTCTCCACCCGCAGCACCTCGAGCGTGGAAGCCGAGAGTCGGGGCACATCACCCAGGGCTTCCATCACCGCGGCCAGCTGCTCGCGTTTCACCACCACGTCCACGCCGCCGAACATCGAGACCAGCTCACCGACCCGCGCATCGGCCGGGATCTTCGCCGCGACCTCCTGCGACTTCGGGCCGACGAGGCCGATCACCGCCAGCTCAGGCGCGTCATGCAGCTCGCAGTCTTCGCTGATCAAATACTTTTCCAGGAACGCCTTCACCGTGGCGCCGCGCCCGGGCCCGGTGTCGATGACGAGCTCGTTCTCGCGTTTGAGAATGCGCGCATCGCCCACCATCGAGCCCTTCACCGTGAGCATCGCGGCGTAACAACTGCCACCGGCCGGCAGCGCCTCGACGTCGTTGGTGAACATGCCTTGAAGGAAGCTGGCCGCCTCAGGGCCCGTGATGCGCAGTTGCTCGCGCTCAGAGCCGTCGAACACGGCGCAACCGTCGTTTGCCGCCTGATATTCCGACCCCACCGCTTCGACGACAGACATGAGCACCCCGGGAGACACCGCTATATAAGCCCGGCTCGTGTCCAAGCCATCCACACCGCCCCCCCTTTCCGGATTCACGATCGGGACCCTGCTGGCGACCTCTGCCGGTCTGGTGGCGCTGGCCGTCTACCAGTGGCTCGAGCTCATCGAGCTGCGCGCGGGGCATACGCCCGCCTGCTCCATCAACGCCACGGTCAACTGCGCCGCCGTGTGGGACTCGCCGTTCTCGCACCGCATCCACGAGTTCATCGGCATTCCGGTCGCGGGCCTGGGCGTCGTGTGGGGCGCCGTCGCGTTCACGCTGAGCTTCATGTTCATTCAGCGCAGCCGCGCGACGGGTGATGGGAGCACGTTTTCGGGGGCGCTCAAGGTGTGGGCGCTGCT
The DNA here is from genome assembly GCA_043737315.1 of Archangium sp. Lineage (GTDB taxonomy): Bacteria > Myxococcota > Myxococcia > Myxococcales > Myxococcaceae > Archangium_A. The sequence continues at coordinate 681 of JAYTAT010001027.1, read as the reverse complement.
GGGTCTGCTCTCGTGCGTGACCTTCATCACCGCGTCGATTCAAGCCAAGGCCGTGTGCCTCACGTGCCTTGGCACCTACGCGCTGACCCTGGGCTTCGCCATCGGAGCACTCAAGCTCATCGGTGGCCCCGTCATCCCGCCTTCACGCGATCTCGTGCCGGGCGCGGGCTGGGCCCTGGTGCTGGCGGTGCCGGTGTACCTGGGCCTGCTCTACCCGGGCTCGAAGACGCCCACCTCGACCGCGCCGGCCATTCCGGTGATCGACACGCACGACCCCAGGGACTTCGGGGCCGTCGTCGACAGCATGCCCGAGCGCGAGAAGCTCACGGCGAGCTGGGCGCGTGAGCAGTGGAAGGCCTCGCAGCCGCAAGACGTCTCGATGTTCCCCGTGCACGCGCTCAAGGGAAACCCCAACGCGCCGATGAAGGTGGTCGAGTTCACCGACATTCTGTGTGGCCACTGCGCGCAGTTCGTCGCGTTGTTCCACGAGATCGAATCGCTCGCGCCCGCGCAGAACGTCTCGCTCGAGCCGCGGTACTACCCGCTCGACAAGGAGTGCAACCCCGCCATCATCAGCTCCGCGAACGACGGCGTGCGGTGTTACGGCGCGCGGTTGCAGATCTGCACCGAGAAGAACCCGAAGTTCTTCGCCATGCGCAGTGAGCTGTTCGAAAACCAGGC
>JAYTAT010001026.1:0-2516 GCA_043737315.1 Archangium sp. | reverse complement strand
GTGAAGTCGGGTGTGCAGGGCGAGCTCGACATCAACATTTTTCAGACCTCACCGGGCCTCATCGGCGCGCTGATCGGCGCGGCAGCCCCCGAGGCGTTGCTCCAGGTGCCCCTGCCTTCACAACAGCTGCCGCCGGGACTTCAGTCTCTGGCTCAGCAGCTCGGCAGCGCCTCGTGGTTGCTCGAGTCTCCTAAGGTGCAGGCGCGCCTCGAATACACCATCGACGTGAAGTGACGGCCGGCGGTGTCTTTGGCTTGAAATCAGGTGAAGTCTGGTGAAGTGGCTGCTACAACTGCCCCCGCCGGCGCGTTCGGGCCCCTCGCGAAGAGGCCCCGGGTCGGTTCAGGGCGCGCGTGGTTGGTCGACGTACCCCGCGGTCAGCACCCTGCCCCACAGCGAGAAGAGGAAGCCTCACTCCAAAACCGTGGAGTCGAGGCTGGTGAAGCCGCATGAGTGAACAGGATCTGCCCGACCCGAACGACCCGACGAACGCGCCCCCGCCCCCCGGTGATGAGGGTGATGAGGGCGACGACGACGGTGGCGACGAAGGCTCCGACGACGGCGCCGATGGAGGAGCCCCCGCTGCACAGGGCGGCCAACCCGGTCAGCCCGGTCAAGCCGGAGGCCGCCGCAAGCGCAGGCGCCGCCGTCGTAAGGGCAACCCCGTCTTCTTCGCGGAAGACGGCCAGGCGTTCCGCAAGGTCATCCAGCCCGATGGCCAGGTGGTCAACGTCTTCCTCACCGCGCAGGAACTCGACCAATACAAGCAGCGGCTCGCGCAGCAGCAGGCGCAGACGCAGCAGCAGACGCAGATGCGTGTGGCCCAGTCGCAGGGGCTGCCCGTCTCGGTGCCTGTGCAGACCGTCGAAGGCGTGCTCGACCTCGACGTGAAGGGTCAGAGCGCGGGGCTGCGCAGCCTCAAGAAGAACCTGCTGCCGTCGCCCGAAGACGCGGAGATCCCCAAGAACCTGGTGCAGAAGCTCCGCCTGCGCGCCGGGCAGTACATCGTGGCCAAGGCGCAGATGAAGGGCCTCAAAGGCACCATCGTCAGCGTGGAAACCGTCGACGGCATGCCGGTGGAGGTCGCCTCTCGCCTGCCCCACTTCGCCGATCTCACCTCGGTCGATCCCATCGATCGCATCAAGCTCGAGAACGGCCACAAGGAGTTCATCGGCCGCGTGCTCGACCTCATCGCCCCGCTGGGCAAGGGTCAGCGCTCGCTCATCGTGGCGCCGCCCAAGACCGGCAAGACGATCATGCTCCAGCGCATCGCCCAGTCGCTGCTGACCAACCACCCCGAGATGCACGTGATGGTGGTGCTGATCGATGAGCGCCCCGAAGAAGTCACCGACATGCGCCGCAACATCAAGGCCGAAGTCTTCGCGTCTTCGAGCGATCACAAGACCGCCGATCACCTGCGCGTCGCCGAGCTCGCCATGGAGCGCGCCCGTCGTCTGGTCGAGGCCGGCAAAGATGTCGTGGTGCTGCTCGACTCGATCACCCGCCTTGCGCGCGCCTACAACAAGGAAATCGATTCGTCGGGTCGCACCATGTCGGGCGGCGTCGACAGCCGTGCCCTCGAGCGCCCCAAGCGGCTCTTCGGCGCAGCCCGCGCTACGGAAGAGGCTGGCACGCTCACCATCGTAGGCACCGCCATCATCGACAGCGGCAGCCGCATGGATGAGGTGATCTTCGAGGAGTTCAAGGGCACGGGTAACTCCGAAGTCACCCTCGATCGCCTGCTCGGCGAGAAGCGCATCTGGCCGGCGATCAACATCGCCCAGTCCGGAACGCGCAAGGAAGAGAAGCTCTTCGTCCACAAGGAATACGAGAAGGTCAAGAAGCTGCGCGGCATGCTCTTCTCGGTCAAGCCCGTCGAGGCGATGGAAGCGCTCCTCAAGCGGCTCGGCCGGTACACCTACAACGACGAGTTCCTCGAAGAGCTTTGAGCTTTGGAGCTAGGCTTCGCCCGCGATGGCACTTGGATCAGGGCGTTGCCACTACCACCCAGAGCGCGCAGGGCTTGGTATCTGCGTCGAGTGCAGGAATGTCATCTGCACTGAGTGCACGACCCAGTTCGAGGGCATCAACCGGTGCGCTCAGTGCCTGGGCGCGCGGCTGGCGAAGGCCCGTACGCTCATCGTTCGAAAAGACTGGTCTGTCGGGAGCGTGCTGCTCGCGTTGGTGGCGGTGGCGGTACTCTTCGGCGGTTTCTACGGACTCGCTTCACTGGTGCGGCTCTGACCGATGGCCGTCGACGCGCTCGAGCTCAGACCCCGCAACGCCGTCGCGCTCTTCGATGCGGCGGTGCGGTTGTGCGCCACCACCACCGGCGTGTGGGCCATCACGTTGCCCCCGGGCGCCTTGCTCGTCGCCACGGCCTTCTCGCTGGTGGAAGCCACCACCCGGCATGAACCTGTGTTCTTTCCCGTCGCCGCGTGGACCTGCGCCTGGATCCTGCGGGCGATCAGCCAGGGCGCCGCGTGTCACTACGTCGATCAGCAGGTGGTGGGCAC
>JAYTAT010001025.1:0-6294 GCA_043737315.1 Archangium sp. | reverse complement strand
GAGCCCGTCGCGCCCTCGCGGCTCGACCCAGAGGAGACGCACGTCGGCTTCGGCGGCGCGACCCCAGGTCAGCTTCTTCGAGCTCACGCTCGAGGCTTCGTTTGCGATGCGGTGATCGTCGAGGTTGACCACGGCGATGCTCGCGCGGCCCAGGCCGTGGAAGAGCTCGGCTTTCGCCTTCGCCACGCCTTCGATGCTGCCCACGCCTTCCAGGTGCGCGGGCTGCACGACGGTGATGAGGCCGGCGTCGGGCCGCGCGATCTCGGTGAGCCGGGCGATCTCGCCGAGGTGATTCATGCCCATCTCGACCACGGCGGCCACGTGGGTTTGATCGAGGCCGAAGAGCGTGAGGGGCACGCCGATCTCGTTGTTCAAATTGCCGTGGGTCTTGAGCGTCGGGCCTCGCATCGAGAGGATGCTGGCGACCAGCTCTTTGACGGTGGTCTTGCCGTTGCTTCCCGTCACCGCGCACAGGGGGATGTTGAATCGGTCTCGGTGGAAACGCGCGAGGCGCCCCAGGGCGAAAAGCGTGTCTTTTACTTCGTAGACATTGACGTTCTGCTCTCGCAACCCGGCGGCGCGGCCTTCGTTGACGACCAGGCCTCCGGCACCCGCGCGAACCGCCTCATCCAGAAAGTCGTGGGCGTCGTAGCGATCGCCTTTGAGCGCCACGAAGAGACAGCCTTCAGTGAGTTGCCGGGTGTCGGTGCAGACAGACTCGTACGACAGGGCTTTGCCCACGCGAGACTTCGTCGCGTGGGTGGCTTGAAGGATTTCCGGGTCGTTGAATCTGGCTGACATGGTTTTGGCCCCTCACCCCGACCCTCTCCCCAGACGAGGAGAGGGAGACGGGTCAGACTCCCAGCGCCTTTCGCGCTTCTTCGAGATCGTCGAAGTGCGACTTGACCCCGTTGACCTCCTGGTAGGTCTCGTGGCCCTTGCCGGCGATCAGCACCGTGTCGCCGGGCTTCGCCAAAGAGAGGGCCAGCGCGATGGCTGCCTTGCGGTCGGCCTCGACCAGGTAGCCCTTCTCGCCCGTCTTGAACTTCGCCGGGCTCATCCGCCGCAGCGCGCCGCTCTTCTCGAGCCCCGGAATGATGTCCTGAATGATCTCGTCGGCGTCTTCCGTGCGCGGGTTGTCTGAGGTGACGATCGGCAGGTCGGCTTGAGAGGCGACCTCGCCCATCAGCGGGCGTTTGCCGGTGTCGCGATCGCCGCCGCAGCCGAACACCACGATGAGCTTGCCTTTGGTGATCGCACGCGCCGACTCGACCGCCCGGGTGAGCGCGTCATCGGTGTGCGCGTAATCGACGAGCGCGGTGATGCCGCCCTTTTCCACCCGCTCCATCCGGCCGGGCACACGCACCACGCGCTCGATGCCTTCCTGCACGTCTTTGCGCGAAGCACCCGCCGCCAGCGCGAGGCCCGCGGCGCACAGAATGTTGTCCAGGTTGTGCGCGCCGATGAGCGCTGACTTCACCACGATGTCGCCGGCCGGCGTCTTGAGGGTCGCCTTGATGCCGTTGGTGGTGAGCTCCACGTTCGAGGCAGAGAGCTCACCTGCGCTGGCGCGGGAGAACTTCCACGACTGGCGCTTGAGCTGCCGCATCTCGTTGTAGACGCGGTTGGTGTACGTGTCGTCGGCGTTCACCACCGCCAGCCCGCCGGGCGAGAGGTTCTCGGTGAAGAGGCGGCGCTTGGCCTGGAAGTAGGCCTCCATGTCCTTGTGGTAGTCGAGGTGATCGCGCGAGAGGTTGGTGAAGCCGGCCGCCTTGAAGGTCAGGCCGTGCACGCGGTCTTGCGAGAGGGCGTGGCTGGAGACCTCCATCACGGCGGTATCGACACCCGCGGCGACCATCTCGCGGAAGATCTTGTGCAGCGAGATAGGGTCAGGCGTGGTGTGCGTGGGCTCGCGGCTTTGACCTGCGAAACGAATGCCGATGGTCCCCAACAGCCCGACGCTGTTCATACCGGCGAGCATGATGCTCTCGACCAACCAGGCGGTGGTGGTCTTGCCGTTGGTGCCGGTGATGCCCAGCAGCACCAGCTCGCGGGCCGGGTTGCCGTAGAAGTTGCCTGCGACCAGGGCGAGCGCCTTCCGCGCGGAAGGGGTGACGAAGAGCGGCACGGTCAGCCCGCTGATGGTCTTCTCGGACAACACGGCGACCGCGCCCCGCTGCACGGCCTCGTGGGCGTATTGCATGCCATCGGTCTTGAGGCCGGGCACCGCGATGAAGAGATCGCCCGCTTTGACCTGACGTGAATCGGCGCAAATGCCGGTGATATCGGCCTTCGCCTTCGTGGAGGCGACGGGTTCAGTTCCAACACCAGCAAGCAGCTCAGTGAGTTTCATGAAGCTGTGTCTTCCTGACCGCGCGAGGCGGCCTTCAACGAGGTGAAGCTGGCAAATGTCCTGCCAGCTCCACGGTGATGCGGGTTCCCTTGTCAACCAGGCTTCCCGCTGCGGGCTTCTGTGAAACGACACGACCACTGCCCGCGAGATGCGGCTCGAGAGCCGCGGTCAACAACTGTGCAACCGCAGCCCGGCCGGCGAGCCCTTTGACATCGGGAACCCGCACGGAACCTTCAGACACGACTTCTTCGGTGACCGTGTCCATCTGCTCCAGCTTCTCCAACCCCAGTACGACGACAGACTTGCTCTTCGGTTCGGCCTTCGCCGCCACGACCTTGGCCGGGGGTGCTTCACGTGAAACTGGCGCGCCGAGGTGCGGCATGGCTTGCAGCGCGATCTCCTTGAAGGCGGGCGCGGCGACCAGACCTCCGTAGACGTCGGTCTTCGGCTCGTCGATGACGATGAGAATCACCGCGCGCGGATCTTCGGCCGGCACGATGCCCACGAAGCTGGCGATGCGCTTGTCGGAGTAGCCGCGCGCGATCGGATCGACCTTCTGCGCAGTGCCCGTCTTACCGGCCACCCGGTACTCATCCATCCGTGCCCGCGGAGCGGTACCACCTGGCTCCACCACTGACTCGAGCATCGAGACCACGCTGCGAGCCGCTTTCATGCTGACGGCGCGGCGCACGGCGACCGGCTTGTTTTCCAGCAGCACCACGCCGTCGGAGTCGACCACCTTCGAGACGAGGTAGGGCTTCATCAACACGCCATCGTTGGCGAGCGCGCCGTAACCCGCGGCGATCTGCACCGCGGTGGCGCTGATGCCCTGGCCGAAGCTCTGGGTGGCCAGCGCTATCTCAGCGCGGGGAAACGGAATGGCGCCCTTGCCTTCACCGGGTAGCCCCAGACCAAACCGTTCACCGAAGCCGAAGCTCTTGTAGGTCTCCACCAGCTTGTCGCGGCCCATCTTCTGGGCGACCTTGGTGACGCCGATGTTCGAGCTGACCTGCAGGATGCCGCGCGGCTGCAACAGACCGTGCGGGTGCGTGTCGTGCACCACGTTTCGGCCGATGCGCAACGAACCCTTCTCGCAGTCGAACTCGGAGCTCTCGGTGATGACCTGGCGATCGAGCGCTGAGGCGATCACGAACGCCTTGAAGGTCGAGCCGGGCTCGAAGGCATCGCTGGCCGCGCGGTTGCGAAACGCATCGCTGTCAGAGCCACGCGGCGAGTTGGGGTTGAAGCGGGGCCAGTTGGCCAGCGCGAGAATTTCACCCGTGCGCGGGTTGAGCACCACCGCGGTGCCTGCGACCGCTTTCGCATCGACCACGGCCTTTTCCAGCGCGCGTTCCGTCACGTATTGAAGGGTCGAGTCGATCGTCAGGGTGAGGTTCGCGCCTTCACTGCTCTGCGATTCTTCCACGCCGTTGGTGAGCAGCTTGCGGCCCTTGGCGTCGCGAAACCCGGCCCGCTTCACGCGTTCGCCCGAGAGCTCGTCTTCGAAGCTCAGCTCGAGGCCGTCGAGGCCGTGGCTGTCGGTGCCCACCAGGCCCACCACGTGCGCTGCGAGCTCGCGCTGTGGGTAGAAGCGGCGGGGCTCTTTCGCAAAGCCGATGCCCGGCAGGTTGAGCGCCTTGACCCGCGCGGCTTCACCGTCGGTGACCTGGCGCTTGACCCAGGCGAAGCGGCGGCCCTTCTCGAGACGCTCCTGCAGTTCTTTGCCGTCGATGCCGAGCACCTTGGCGAGCTGACGCGAAGCTCCGCGTACGTCGGGCAGCATCGAAGGGTCGCTCCACACCGAGTCGACCTCGACGGACGAGGCCAGCTTCACGCCGCGCCGATCGACGATCTCACCACGCCGCGCGGGGATCTCCATCGCGCGCACGTACTGATCTTCGGCGAAGGCCTTGAGGCGATCCTTCTGGTTGACCTGAAGATTGGTGGCGCGCGCGAGCACGCCTGCCAGCAACGTGAAGAACACCGCGCCCAGGAGGAACACGCGCATGCGCATCCACCTCGTGGGGGGCTCCATCGGCTGCAGGTTCTTCAAGTCACGCATCTAGTTCTTCTTCACCGCGATGACGACGGTGGGCACGGTCATCTTGAGCTGCTCTCTGGCGAGCGGCGCGAGCTTGGAAGGCGAAGTGAGCGTGGCGAGCTCGACGGCCAGCGCGTCGTTTTCCCGCTGCAGCTCGTTGCTCTTCTGATCGAGTCGCGAGAGCTCGTAGCCGAGCTTGACCACCATCACGCGCGAAGTGACGTGCACCACGCCGACCGTCGAGATGAGCAAGACGGCCAGCGCCGCGGGCAGGATCTCCAGCAGGATGACGGACAAAGACAGCCCGCCCTTGTTGCGCGCTTCGAGAACGACGCTCATGAGATCTTCTCCACGCCACGCAGCTTGGCGCTGCGGGATCGGGGGTTGGTTTCCGCCTCGGCTTCCGAGGCGACGATGGGTTTGCGGCTCAGCGCCTTGAAGTCAGCGCGCTGCACGCGGGTGATCGGCAAGCCCTTGGGGGTGTCATCGGGCGCCTCGCCGCACAACGCGCGGAACGCGTGCTTCACGGCGCGATCTTCGAGCGAGTGAAAGCTGACGATCGCCGCCCGGCCGCCGACCTTGAGCAACGAAGGAATCGCGGCGAGCGCGTTCTCGAGCTGCTCCAGCTCGCGATTGACCGCGATGCGCAAGCCCTGGAACGTGCGGGTGGCCACGTGAATGTCTTTGGGCCAGGCCTTGCGCGGCACGCCTGCCTTGATCGCGTCGACGGCCTCGCGGGTGGTCTTCGGCTTGCGCGCCTTGAGTTCGCGCGCGACGCCACGCGAGTGCCGCTCGTCGGCGTATTGATAGAGCACGTCGGCCAGCTCGTTCTCGGGCAGGCGCGCGATCAGATCGGCGGCGGTCTCGCCGTCATCCGACATGCGCATGTCCAGAGGGCCGTCGTTCATGAAGCTGAAGCCCCGCTCTGCCACGTCGAGCTGCGGAGAACTGACTCCGAGATCGAGGAGAAACCCATCGACCGGGCCGGGAACCAATGAGGCCGCGTCACCAAACTCGCCGCGCACGGGCGTGAAACGATCGCCGAACGAAGCCAGCCGGGCAGAGGCCGCCTCGAGCGCCCGGGGATCCCGGTCGATGCCGAACACACGGGCGCCGCGCTGCAGGAGTGCCTGCGTGTGTCCACCACCGCCGAGGGTTCCATCGATGATCACGCGGCCCTCCGAGGGCTCGAGCAACGCCACGGCCTCCGAGAGGAGCACCGTCTGGTGAACGAACGCGCTCACCCGTAGAGCAGGACACCGCGCTCGAAGGAGCGCACGGCCTCTTCCGATTGCGAGAAGTAGTCGAAGCTGTCGTGAGCGCCTGCGCTGCGGAAGATGGCGTGCAGGTAGGGCGACATGCCGGACAGCTTGATGTCACCGCCCAGCTCGCGCAGCGTTTCGGCCCTGCGCACCAGGGGCTTCACGCCGCGGTAGTCGAAGTGCGTGACGTCATCGAAGTCGATGACGACCTCCACGACGCCTTCGAGCGTCTTTCTCGCCAGCATGTCGGTGATGTCCTGAACGTCGGCTCGATCGAGCTCACCCTCGAGCACCATGGTCATGATGCGCGACGTTTCTGTAGCGCGGTTCAGCTGCTTCGTGACTGCCTGATTCGCCAGCTCGCTCACTCGGTGTCCCCTGAAAAAAAGTTTGAAAAGTTCAGCCCTGCCGAAGCTCAGTCAGCACGCGCATCACGTCGGCCGAGCCGGCCTCGTGGCGGGCTTCTTCCTGCGCCCTGGCCCAGCCATCGCGTGACCAGAGCTCGATCACCTTCACCATGCCGGCCCACACGAGATCCTTCTCGAGGCCCGCGTACGCGCGCAGCTGCGGGGGAATGAGCACCCGCCCCAACTTGTCGAGCTGCAGCTCCTGGGCGCTGGCCACGTACAGCCGGAGCA
>JAYTAT010001024.1:0-15374 GCA_043737315.1 Archangium sp. | reverse complement strand
CAGCTGGCAATGCGGCAAAGGCGGCGTTGGTTGGTGCAAAAACGGTGAAAGGGCCAGCGCTTTTGAGCGTGTCAACCAAGCCGGCAGCCTTGACCGCAGCTACCAGGGTGGTGTGGTCTTTGGAGTTGACGGCGTTGTCAATGATGTCTTTGGATGCCAACATCGGCGCGCCGCCGACCATCACCTGCGCAAACGACGAAGCGGCACCGATGCTGAGCATGACGGCCATGGAAACTGAAGCGAACTTGCGTGAAAATTTCATGTTGCGTCCTAAAAAGTTAAAGTCACATTGCTTGAAAACAAAGCCGGGAAATCTCAATAAAAAGGAGCTCTCCAAGCGGCTGTTTTTAATACGCCACGACTCCGCGTGACGCGCTCGTTCATCACGGCCTTCAACGCTGAAGAGCAGAACGGCCGGAGCGATTGCAGAGCGCCAGTCTTCGAGTGGCATCATCGTGTCCACCGGCGCGGGCTCGACGGGCTGGTTGTCTTCGGTGTGCAACATGGCCTCGGGCATGTCGCGCCACCTGGCCGGCCCCTCGTTGGAGCCCGTTCGCCTCGACGACCGTCATGGAGCGCCACGCCAGCGGGCAGCTGTCACCGAGGCGCGGCTGGCCTTCCCATTCCGAACCTCAGGGGGCTGGGGCGCGGGCCCGCGCAGCCTCCACGAAGTCAACCACCATGCCCGTGAACGGCCCGGGGACTTCGAGCAGCGTGTCGTGCCCGACGCCGCGAAACACGTACAGCCGACAGCCGGAGATTCTGCGCACGATGTGCAGGACGTTGTCGAAGTTGATCCAGGTGTCCTTGTCGCCCCAGATGGCGGGGGTCGGGAGCTTGATCTCCGCAAGGCGCTGGCGAATGCGCAGCGCGGCCATCGTCATCAAGCACTGCTTGAGGGTCGCCGCGTCGACCGCCAGCGTCGCGTCGTCTTCTTCCTCTCTCTCCTCATGGATTCTTGAGCCGGGCGAGCACCAGCTCCAATTCGCGTGCGACTCGTAGGTCCTTGGGGCGCCCCAACTTGCGCTTCGAGCTGATCAGATCCTCGAGGCCGATGACGCGCGCAGAGAAGTCAGCAACCTTCAGCTCGACTGCATGTGCAGCGACGCGCTCGAAGGTGCCAAGCCCCGTGATCTCACCGAGAAGGTCGATGATGCCCTCGTCAGTGGTCACATACAGGTTGCGGTAGCCGACGAATCGCAGCGGGTCTGACCCGAGCTGTGGCTTCGCCGGGTTCATGCGCTCACGTGGGTGAGTTCCTTCAAGCGCGCGGAAGATGCCTCGGAGTGTCGCCTCATCGAATCGGATGCAAACATCAACGGCCTCAGTCACTGAGGCAGAGCCGTGAACGACGGCCGCCATGCCTCCGACGAGGATGAAATCAACCTTCTCCGCTACCAGCCGCCGCAACAGCGCGAGGGTCGAAGCCATAGTGTTCCGTTCCTGCCTTGCGAAGTGCGCGCACCAATTCGAGGGCCGCTTCGTGTCTTTCGATCCGCTGCGCCACCGTGAGTGTCTGCAGATAGTCGAGGAGATCGACATCGATGTCGTCGTCCTCGGTCTGCTGCGGCGCAGGCGCATTCATCTGCTCTATCTTCTCACCTTCAGCGTGGCCCCGCGCCTGAAGATCAGCCTGCCCTCGTGAAAGGGCACCTGGTCCCGTAGAGCGCGGTGTTGAACGTGAAGCCCTCGAACCGCCTTCACTGACTGGGCTGAGCTGCAAGGGCCGTGACTGGTGTCCCTCGTGCACGACGCGCCGTGCGCTGAACACGGGTGCGCGAATACATCTACTTCTACAACTTCAAGCGCCTGCACTCGACTATCGAACACACCACCCCAACAAACTTCGAACTCACCGCACGAATGAGTCGGGCGGCTAAAACAACCGTCCACGAAATCGGGTGAAGGCCAGTACAGTAGGGGCGATGAGGCGCGCTCTTTCGACGATCGCGATCTGCGCGATGGTGTTCGGCTGCAAGGTCAGCAAGCACAAGTACGAGGAAGAGCCCCCGACGAAGGATCCGGTGATGACCACGACGGCACCCTTCCCCTCGACGACGTTGACGCCCGAGCAGCTGGCCGAGCTCCGTGCGGCCGTGATCGCGGCCTCGACGCTGCTCCACCGCCCCGAGCTGACACCAACGGATCCGGCGGTCGTCGATCGCTTCGTGATCGAGAACCTCGAGGGCGGGGCGTTCCCGGCGACACCGAAGGAACGCGAGGACTACCTCTGGCGAGCGACGACGGGCTTGACCAACTGGCTCAGCTACAAGCCCGAAGGGCTCGCGTACCTGACCAAACGAATCGAGCAGCGCTACGCGAATTCGGTGATCACCCGCGACGGTGAGCTGGTCCGGATCGACGCCGGTGTCGTGCCTGGCAAGGTAGGCGTGTGGAGGGCGATGCTGCAGATCATGACGTCTCCGCACATCGAGTCGGGCGAGCTGATCGGGTCCGAGGTCGTGCGCCTTCTCGGCCTGGGGCTGACCCAGCACCCGGATGCGAAGACCTACCAGCTCGAGGTCGACATCCCCGCCCATGGGAAGAAGCCTGACTGGACCTACGTGTACGACCGGGCGGACGACACCATCCGGATGTACACCGACAACTGGTCCGATAAGTCGTATGTGACCGGAAAGCTGGGCGGAAAGCTCGATTCCGTGACGTCGATGGACCACACGGGGCTGACCCGGCAGCCGCCCGGCCGGCGGCCGATCCGATCGGCCGAACTTCCTCAGATTCACGAGCACGCAAAGGTGCCGCATTGAGCTGAGTCGCAAGAGCGCGACAGCTCAGGGGCGGCGTGAATGCGAGTGACCTGCGGAACAGCGCGTGCACGACCTCGATCGCCCGCGTCTCACTCACGCGCTGCGCCCGTGCGCTCAAGGCGGATGATCAAACGGTTCGAAGTGTCGCGCGGTTCGGTGCGCTCGAGCTGCTTCGTGAGCCCTCGACTTCGCTCAAACGGGGGAGCAGGTGCCGTTCACATCGAGCGAAGTCAAGATGCTACTTCGCAGCCACCAGAACCGTGCGCGTGTGCAAGCCATTCGAGAGGCTCACCTCGAACTGACCGCCCTCGAGCCCATCGGTGCGGACCAGCACCCCACTCTGCGCGCCGATCGTCAGCGTCGTCCGCACTGCGCCGAGGTGAGCGATGGTCGCCGTGGCCCCTCCCGCCCAGGCGACCTGAATCGTCTTCGCGTCCACCCGATGCAGCTCGACCTTCGCGGGCAGCAACTCACCCGGTTCGCGCGTCGCCAGCACCACTCCATTGCGCGCGACAGCCAACGTCGTGAGCTCGCCCTGCCAGGGGATCACCGCGAAGAAGTGCAGCTCGTCGCCCTCCGCGAGCTGCATCAACTTCACCGGCACCTCGACTCGCCGCCCATCCCGCAGCGAAAGAAGCAGCCGTGTATCGGAGTCGACCTGCGCCGTCGGCACTGCGTGCATCCGGTAGATCGGAGCGAGCGACGCGCCAGTCGCCGTGATGCGCCCTGAGATCAGCACCGAATCTTCCGCGGTCACCGAGGGAAGCACGGCGGCTGGATCGAAGGTCTGCCCGTTCTCCATGTGCCGTTGCGCCTTGGCGTAGTTGTAGTCGCTGACCCACGTGCTCGAGCAGTAGCTCATGACGTCGACGTACTGCGTGGGTGAGAGCAACTGCGTGCCGTTGAAGCCCCACGAGCCGATCTGCGCGTTGGGGTACGGGTAGCTGGCATCCGCTCCGCCTGCGCCACCGCACGGTGCGTGGTTGATGCCGAAGTTGTGACCGAGTTCATGCGCCGCCACGGTCGTCGAGTCATCACGCCCAATCGCTGCGTGCTGCCCCAGGTAGCCGATACCCGCGACGCCGCTGCTGAAGCCAGGCTTCACGAAGCCGTAGTACGCGCGGTTGCTGCCGTCGGCGCCAGCGGTCTGAGCGATCTCACCCAGCAGCTGCGCCCACCCCGCCGTCGTCGTCGAAGAGAGCGTGCCTGCGTACGTGTACGGCGTGCGCGTCTTCGCGTCGACCGCCTTCACCGGCCACAGCCGCGTGACGATCTCGTCGAGGTCGAGGGGCTCGCCGGTCAGACCGCCCATCACCACGGGCACCGAGGTCAGGTGCAACACGTTGTCGCGCCCCATCGCGGGGGTAATCACCTGCGCGTTGTTCACCTCATCGGCCTCGAGCACTTCATCGCGCGGATCGATCTTGATGCTCAGCGTGACACCCGGCACCAACCACGCGCGCGGCATCATGAAGCGAAACGACTTCGAGAGATCCTCAGGGGTCGCAGCGAGCGGAACCGTCGAAGGTCCGCTGAGCTGCTGTTTGCCGAGCAAAGTCGCACCCCGCTTCGCCTCGACCTCCACGACCGTGCTCATGCCCGCTTCGTTGGCCAGGACGATCACCCGAAGCAGCGCCGGCTTGTCTGCGACGAGCTCGAGATCTGCCTTCATGATCGTCTGGCCGAACTCCACCGATTCGATGCGCAGATCCGCCGTGGGTGGTGCGACGGTCAACGTCACCGTGCGATCACTGGCGAGGCCGCCGCTGTCAGTCGCGATCACTTTGACGGGAATCGCACCCACGCTGCGCAGCGCGAGCGTCGTCGTCGCGCAGTCGACTGCAGCGTGTTCGATGGTCCCGTCAGCGCCGACGTCGACCGCGCACGTCACCGGATCGCCTTCCGGATCAGTCGAGCTCCAGCGCAGCGTGGTCTGAAGAGGAGCGACGCCCGACATCTGCGAGGCCGAAAGACCGACCACTTCGGGCGGCTGATTGGGCAGCCCCGTGACCTGCACCGTCAGCGCGCGTCCGGTCATCCGGGTCTGCGCATCGACCACCGTCAGCGTGAGCCGGCTCGCGCCAGGGCTCATGTAGCGCAGCGTGGTGCTCTTCAAAGACGAGCAGTCACCCAGCTCGATTCCAGCCCGGCCGTCACCCGCATCAAGTGTGCAGCGGAGCGCTTCGTGTGAAGGGTGCCGTGCCTGCGCGCTGCAGGTGAACGATTGACGGGTCGCGACGGTGCTCGACGAGCAGGTGAACGAGACGAGCTCCGGTCCGCTCCGATCGCGAATGACCACCTGTTGCTGCGCTTCAGGTTGCTCACCGAAGTCACCAGCCCGCCCTTCACAGGCGAGGAGAAACATCGAACCGGCCAACACCATCGCGCGCATGCGGTGGCCCTGAGCAAGCGTGGTGCCGACATGCAACCACCCGAAACAGCGCTTGAATCTCGTTACACATGGAGTGCGCAGGCCCCAGGGCCATGTTCACTCCAGGTGTCACTACGTGCAGGTCGATGTGTATTCGCCCATGGCAGGGGCCTGGTCGTTCCGATGAATGGTGTCTTGGGAGTCGCTCCCACCTTGCGCGTCAGACGGGGCCCCCTGGTTCCGGGGCCGCTGGCGTTCTTGAGTTGCTTGAGCCTTGCGTTCCTTTCGAAGGGCCTCACGCCGCTCAGCACGCCCAACCTTTGCCGACTTCTCGAGCGTGGTGCTGAGTCGTTGGATTGTTCCCTGTAAATCCGGCGGAGCAGCCGTGACGACGGCATTGCGCAGCGTCAGTGCTTGCGCCTTCCCGGTGTCGCGGCAAACTTCGCGGATGATCAGGGTCGCGGTGGTGGTGATGCTGCTGAGTGGTTGCATGACGACGACGGGCACGGGGGACATCAAGCGTGAGCTGCTCCGCTTCGACCGGTCTGAGCCCCAGGGCGCCGGGTGGAAGCGCATTCAGACCGCGGAGTACGAGCTCTTCACCGACCTCGCCCCCGCCCTCGCCCAGCGCGCGGCGTTGACCCTCTCGCAATCACTCTCAGGCTTACGCGCCATGTTCGGCCAAGCGCCGGTCGCCGCGGAGCAGAAGCTCACCGTCATCGCGATGAACGACAGCATCGAGTTCGAGCGCCGCTTTGGCCGGCTGACGCAGGGCCTCGCGTTCTACGAAGGTGACGAGGTGACCATTTGTCTTTACGGCCCACCAGACCGCTGGTTTGCGCGCCACGAGATCAGCTACGGCGGCACGCAGTCGGTGGTGATTCACGAGCTCGCGCACGCGGTTTTGCACAGGTACTTCGTGAAACAGACGCGCTGGTTTGCCGAGGGCATGGCGCAATACCTCGAGACCTTTCAGTGGCTCGACGCCGAGACGCTGCGGCTGGGAGACCCGAACCTCGCCGCGTACCGGACGTACCGGGGCATTCGCTCGCTCAACCTCGAAGACCTGCGGAAATGGAACTCGATGAACGAACGCGACTTGAAGGTGGCGGGGCTCTACGGCTTGAGCTGGGCCTTCGTGCACTACGCGCGCAACCGCGAGGCGCAGAAGTTCGGTCACTTCCTCGCCGACACCGCCCGAGCAGGTCCTGACCAGGCGTTCGAAGACAACTTCGGCGGTCGCGGTGAGGAGTTGGACAAGGCCATCTTCACGTACATGAAGCAGGGCAACTATTCGCAGACCGTCATCAAGGTGCCGCTGCCCTTTCCAGAGGCCGTGCTGGTGGAGCACGTCTCGACTGAGGTGGAGAAGCGCATCGAGGCGAAGCTCGCTGAGATTCAGGTCGCGCAACGACCGGGTGAGTAGCCCCCACCCGGTTCGCAACGCGAGGTCAGCGGCGCAGTGAGACCAGCGCGTTCTCGAGCTCTGCTTCGTTCGGAGGCTCGGGCGGGAGCACCGTCTTTGCCTCGGCTGCGGTCAGTCCCGCGAAGAGGCTGTCGACCCGCTCCGCCCACTTGCGCCTCAACGCCTCGGGGAGGTCCGTCTTTTCTCCGCGCCGCTTTTGCTCCACGAGCTCCATCGCGTCGTCGAGGCCGTAGCGGGCACGCACTTGAGGTCGAGGTCGGAGTCTGGCGAAGGGAAGCCGTAGGCGTGGGCTCCGGAGAGCGCGATGACCACGTGGTTTCGGCGGGTGGATTCGTGCGCCAGGACCTCGGCGGCCACTTCGCGCTGATGTTCGGTGAGTGTTTGGTTTGCGGCGTTCATGATTTTGGTGACTCCAGTGGCCCCTCACCCTGACCGTAGAGAAAGGAAGAACAACCCGGCGAAATCGGGAGGAGGGGGCTGCAAAGTGGCGCTGTCCTTCGAGCCCGCCGACAGCTCCCCTGAGCCCGGGGTCGACGCCGGCGTGCCCGTCGCGCCGGGGGCGGCTGCACGACGACGGTGCCGTTCCTGTTCGCGCCCAGGTTGCTCGTGCTGTTCCGTCGTCGGCGCGACGCTGAGTCGAACGCAAAGTCGAGGGCTCACCTCATGGCGTCGAGCACGTCCTTCTGCACTGCCTTATCGAGCCCCTCGAGGAGCTTCGGAACCTGCGCGCCCACCTCGGCAGGGAGCTTCTTCAAGGTTCGTCCGAGGCCCTTCATATCCTCCGCGCCGGCGCCGGTGCGGAGTAAGGCGAGCGCGAGTTCTTTCACGTACTCGGGGCGCACCGCCTTCATGGCCCCGGCGTCGTTGCCCAGCCTGCTGATGAGATCCGTCACCTTCGCGTGCTCCTCGCGCATCACGCGGGTTCGCTTGCCCGCGCTCAAGATCGGCTTCTCGACGTTCTCGTCGGCCTTCTTGTACTGCCTCGAGGCCTCGCGCGCGTACTCGGTGGCGACGCGCGCTTGTACGCCGTCCTCGCCGAACTTCACCCACTGCTGCGCGTATTCGTCGAGACCGTCGCGCTGATCGGCTGTCATCTGCGTGTCGTCCTTCTTCCCGATCTCGGACCACACCCGGGCGCTGGTGACGTTGCCGGCGGTCTCCTCGTTGTAGATCGACGTGTCCATGCCGCCGTTGGCGGTGTGGTGCGAGTGCGTCGCCTCGTGCGCGAGGAGCGCGGCCAGCGCCTCGGGGGAACGTTGGAGCGAAGGCTCGAGCTCGATCTCACCGCTGGTGTGCGTGCGCCCCGCGCCACGGCCGTCTTTGAAGTTCACCTTGCCGTCGACGATGAGCGTCCGCTGGTAGTCGACGAGCTCGGGGTTCTCCTTGCCCCACACCGTGCGCGCGGCGAGCTCGGTGGCGACTGCCAGTTGCAGCCCGAGGTCCTCGACCGCGCCCAGGCGCATCGACTCGCTGAGTTCCGCGAGCTCCGAGCTCCCCATCGTCTGCACCTGCGCCATGCGGAGCGCGACGGGCGCGAAGCCGAACGGTGTCTCGCGTGAGATCTCGGCCTTGAGCTGCTTCGGGAGGTTTCGGAACACCTCCTTCGCCACCGCGGGCTCGAGGTCGGCCATCACCTTGGCGACCGCATCTTTCCCCTGGGGGGTGACGAGCTTGATGTGCTCGAGCGCCACCTTCGCCCCGCTGCTCAGCTTCAGCGCTGCCATGCCGCCGTGGGCAGCGGCGCGCAGCATGGCCACGTCGCCCGCGAGGCCCTGCTTCACCGGCAGCGTGCCCCTCGGCACGGGCTTGTGACTGCCCGTCAGGTTCGCGAGCTTTTTCTTCGGCGAGCCCTCGAAGGTCGTGTCCCGGATCTTCGAGCTCGGCTTCGCGGCGGTCGCCTTCGGCGACTCGACTGTGGGAGCGACCACCCGAGGAGCACTGCCGACACTGCCGATGCGCGGGGAGGCCATGCGGCAGACTTAAACAACCCGCTTCAGGCGCGGACAAGGGGGCACGTGCGTTTGTCCGGTTTCGGCGCGCGTTCTCGATGCACTGCCTGGAGTCGTGTGCGCGCTCCGGCTTTTGCAATACTCATCGTCTCATGCGCGACCAACGCTGCAGCTGACGCCGCACCTCCACCTCCTGGTGCCCGAGGCGCTGTGGACGGACGAGGGCGAGGTGGTGCCCCTGCCCTCGCACGACGACGAGGAGGTGACGGCGGTGCTGGCGCGGGCGCTGAGGCAGGCGCGCGAGGACTGGGCGTCGCTGGACGCGCGTGGGCCGAAGACGAGTACGAGGGGTTTGAGGCCGGGGCGCTGCAGCGGCCGCTGGGTGGCGGTGCTGGAGGGCCATGACAGGGCCGGGCTGGGACGGCTGTGCCGGTACGGCGCGCGGGGCCCGGTGTCGGAGGAGCGGCTGGAGGACGGCCGGTACCGGTACACGCCCAAGAAGGCCGCGGCCTTCACGGTGACGGCGGCCGAGGTGAGCCTCGTTCAAGGCACCTCCGGTCTGACGGCAGAGGCGTTACGCGCCGAGGTCGAGCTGAGGAGGCGATGCGCGTCAACGCCGGGCCGATGTCGGCCGAGCTGACTGACTGTGATGAAGACCGAGACCAGCGTCGAGGTACGGCGGGTGTTGTGGCTCTCGATGGGCGAGGTGCGGCGCGCGCAGTACGACGAGCTGCGGGTCGTGGCCGAGTTGTGGAAGCGTGGGCGGCAGCTGGTGCTGACGTTCGCTCTATAGTAGGAGCGTGGTGTTGTCCGCGCTTCGGCCTGTCAGAAATGTCGTACCTGATTCAAAGCAGTGCAGTCGAAGCAAAGCCGTGCGAATTGGCCATTGTGCAGAAGCTGTATTGTCTGGCTTTGACCCGCGTCCCACGCAGTCCCCCTGACGAGAGAAGATCATGACGACACGAAGCCTTCTGGTGGCCTGTGGGTTGTTTGTGGGTGTGCTGGCGTGTTCTCCCGGAGCCCCGCCTCCGCCGCCGATGGTTGCCGTGGCAGCCTCGAATGTCGTTCTCGACAAGAGCCTGGCTGTGGCGGACGGGGTCGATGCCGTCGGCGTGCTGGTGACGGTGGTGACGGGCGACGGCAGACCGATGGCCGGTGTGACAGTCACGGTGAAGGTCACCGGCGACGGTGCGACGGTGACGATGCCAGCTCAGACCGATGCGGCTGGCCAGACGCGGGCCGCGTTGACGGCGACAGCGCGTGGCACGAAGACGGTGTCGGCCATGGCAGGCGGCGTGGCCCTCACAGCGATGCCTGCCGTCGTCTTCACGGCACCGACGGCAGCCAGCCTCGCCTTCGACGTGCAGCCCGGCACAGCGCAGGCTGGCGTCGCGCTGACACCGGCAGTTACGGTGAAGGTACTCGACGCGCGAGGCCAGGCCGTGACAGGTGACGCTCCGGCGGTGGCCTTGACGCTGGTCAACGCGCAGGGGGCGACGCTGCAAGGTGGCGGCAGCGTCATTCCGGTTCAGGGCGTGGCGAGCTTCGCCGGCCTCATGGTGGACAAGGTGGGCGTGTACGCGGTCCAAGCGACGGCGATGGGCGCTACGCCAGCGACCAGCAATGCCATCACGGTGACGGCTGGTGCGCCCTCAGCGGCGACGTCGACGTTCGTGGCCGCTCCGGTGTCGGTTGAAGCGGGAAGGGCGACGACGCTGACGCTCACGGTGCGAGACGCCAACGGCAACCCGGTGGGTGGCCAGGCGGTGTCGGTTGCGTCGACGGGCACCACCAATACCTTGGGTGCGGCGACGGGTGTGACTGACGCAGCTGGTGTCTTCACCACCACGCTGACGTCGACGATGGCTGAAACCAAGACCGTCACCGCGACGCTTGGGGCCGTGTCGCTCCAGGCCACCGTCACCGTTATTCCGGGCACGCCGGCAACCACAGCGTCGTCATTCGTGGTCGCGCCGACCTCCGTGACCGCCGGAGTCGCCACCACGCTCACCCTTACGGTGCGCGATGCCAATGGCAACGCAGTCGGGGGCCAGGCTGTGGCGCTGGCCTCGACGGGTACAGCCAACACCTTCGGTGTGGCGTCGGGCGTCACCGATGCAGCAGGCGTCTTCACCACCACGCTGACGTCGAGCGCCGCCGGGGCGAAGACCATCACCGCTACGTTCGGGGCCCAGTCGCTCCAAGCCGGCGTCACCTTTGTGCCCGGCGCGCCTTCTGTGACGGCCTCGACATTCGTCGCGTCGCCGTTTTCGTTGAGCACCGGAGGCTTCACCGCCCTCACCGTCACGGTGCGCGACACCAATGGCAACGCCGTCGTCGGCCAGGCTGTCGCGCTGGCGTCGACCGGCACCAACAACACCTTCGGCGCCGCTTCTGGTGTGACGGATGCGGCAGGTGTCTTCACCACCACGCTGACGTCGACGAGGGCTGAAACGAAGACGGTCACAGCCACCTTCGGCTCCGAGTCATTGCAGGCGTCGGCCGTCTTCGTGCCCGGCGCTGCCTCGGCCACGCAATCGTCGCTGGTGCTGACGCCGGTGTCCGGGATTGCAGGCGGAGCGCCGGTCAGCATCGCGGTGACGGTGGCCGACGGCTTCGGGAATCCCCTCACGGGTGCGACGGTGGCGCTGGCTTGCACGGGCGTGGGGAATGCAGTGTCGCCGGCCGCGGTGACGACGTCGGCGGGCGTGGCGACGGGCAGCGTGTCAAGCGCGACGGGAGGCACGTGCTCGCTCACGGCCTCGGTGTCAGGTCAAGCCATCGCGTCGGCGCCCGTGGTGTTTGCGGCGCCGAATGCGGGCATGTCATCGGTGCTGCTGAGCACCGCAGAGGTCCCTGCAGATGGCGCCTCGCCAGCGACGGTGACGGTGACGGTGCGTGACGCGACGAGTGCGCCCCTGCCAGGAATAGAAGTGACGTTGACCTACTCCGGGACGGCGCTGCCCGCGCCCTCGACGGCGACGACGTCTGCTGCCGGGGTGGCCACCTTCACCCTCACCTCGGCCAGCGCGACGACGGGGACGGTGACGGCGACTGCGGCGGGCGTGGTGGTGACGCAGCAGCCGACGCTGACCTTCGTGCCCAGGGTCTCGGTGGGCGGCACCATCGTGGGGCTCACGACGCCGGGCCTCGTGCTGGCGGCGGCGGGCCAGCCAGACCTGACAGTGAGTTCAGGCGCGGCGACGTTCACCTTCGCGACCCGGGTGCTGGCGTGGAGCGGCTACGAGGTGACGGTACGCACGCAGCCCACGGGGCAGACATGCCGGGTCTACAACGCAAAAGGCCTGCTGCGTGACGTCGACTTAACGAGCGTCAATGTCGTGTGTCACGCTCCATGGCGCATGCTGTCGGCGGGCGCGGCCCACACATTGGGGTTGGCGGCAGACGGAACGGTGTGGGCCTGGGGCGACAACGGCAACGGCCAGTTGGGGTTGGGAGACACGACGCGGCGGACGACGCCGGTGCAGGTGGTGGCTACGGGCTTCGCGGCCGTCTCGGCGGGCGGCAGCCACTCGTTGACGGTGAAGACAGACGGGAAGCTATGGGCCTGGGGAAACAACGGCAACGGCCAGTTAAGGTTGGGAGACACGATGCAGCAGACGACTCCGGTGCAGGTAGCGGGTCCGGGCTTCGCGGCCGTCTCGGTTGGCACCGCCCACTCGTTGGCGGTGAAGACGGACGGAACGTTGTGGGCTTGGGGAAGCAACGGCGCTGCCCAGTTGGGCACCGAACCCGTCCCGGTCTTTCTGAGCCCCGTCCTCGGGCCCTGATTTCGCGTTCCCGATTCAGGTGCGCCTGACGGTGGCCTCCGGCAGCTCCACCGCATGTCTTAAGGAGAGGTTGCGGCCGCCGGGTGTGACGGTGCCCGTGATCACCGCCGTGAGTGTCACGCACACGTATGACGGCAAGCCGCTCGAACTGGTGGGCAGCTACGTCTTCGGCTCCCACGTGCTCAACAACGGAGCGCCCGACCCCGCCCGAAGATCCCTGTCAACGCGAATGAGACACCCGCTTCGAGAGTTTAGGCTCGCGAGATCACGCTCCCGTCGACCGACTTGGGCTTGTTGATCCACGCCGCCTTCGGCAGGGGCGGAGGGACGGGATTGCCGAGCACGAATCGCTCGGGGTGTGCGCGGCGTTGAGCACGAGGGTTCGATCTGCGTGACATTGCTCCGCTCGGCCTACCCGGTCGGCTCGCCGGCCTTGTACTCCTCCCAGAGCCTTCAACGCGGGCGAGGCGATCGTGACGGAAGGCGAGCCTCGCGACGCGATGTACGCGATCGCCCAGGGCAGCGTGGCGGTCTATCGGCGGGCGCAAAAGGTGGCGGTGATGCAGGACGGCGACTTCTTCGGTGAGGTGGCCCTGCTGTCGGATGCGCCGCGCATCGCCACGGTGCGGGCGGAGACCGACGTGGTGGTGCTCGAGTTTCCGCGGGAGAGCATGGATGCGCTCAGAGCGCGCCACCCCGGCGTGAAGATTGCGCTCGAGCAGTTCTACCGCGAGCGGCTGCTGGCGAACCTGATGCGCGCGAACCCCCTGCTGCAGCCGCTGACCGACGAGCAGCGCGTGGCGCTCGCGGCGGCCTTTCAGTCGTGCACCTTCAAGCCGAAGGAGATCATCCTCTAAGAGGGGCGGCAGGGTGTCGCCGTCTTCCTGGTGCTGCGCGGGCGCTGCGCCGCGTTTCATCGCGACCAGTCACTCGGTGACGATGCAGCTGCCCGTCTCGGCCACCGTGATGGCGAAGGAGCGGTGGTCGCGCTGCATGTGCCGGCGGAGGTCTTCAGGGAGATCGTGCTGGGCAACCCCGACACCCGGAAAGCAGGTGCTGCTGCTCGCCAGCCAGCGCATGACGCGCACCGCGATGCAGGGGCTGCTCGCTCAGGCAGGCGATCAGCGGGTCTGACTAGCGGCGCCTGGCAACGCGCGCGACACCAACGACAACGCCGCTGATTGGGTGACGCGCGCCGCGCGCAAACCTCAGAACCGGGCTCTGCACCCGAGCCGTGATCAGGTTCACCGCGGAGTGCCGTCGCCCTCGATGCGAGCCCCCGGCAGCTGACCGAAACAACTCGTCGCTCCGCTCACGCGCAGCACGCAGGTGAGCCCCCCGGCCACGACGACCTGCCGGGCGTCTTCGAGGCCTGGAAAGAAGACCGGCGAAGGCTCGATGGTCCGAGTCGAGGGCGTGGGTTGCTCGAGGCAGCCTTCGGGGGTTTGCACGTAGACGAAGGCAGTGGGCGGTACCGTCTTCGACTCGGCCTCTGGGGGGCGGCAGCCGAGGGTGCAATCGGTCTGCGGCTGTCGGCACAGGCGGCCTTGCGCCATGCACCGCTCAAACCCGATGCGCGCTGCTTTGAGCCCGGTGCGGTAGGCGTTGAGACTGGCCGCGCTGTCCACCGCGCAGGTCGGCAGGCTCACGCGGGCCGATGCGGGGATCTGGCCGCTGGTCGACTCGCCCCAGCACGCGACGCGCCCCCCCTTCCGCAGGCAGGCGTGGGTCTCACTTGCGACGACCTCATCGACGTCTCCCAAGGTGTCGAGCCGCACCACACCTGAGGGGCCGCGCGTGCCGTTGCCCAGCTCTCCGAGGAACCCCGGCCCAATCGAATGCACTCGGCGATCGAGCCCGAGGCCCACAGCCCAGGTCAGGTAGGCCTGACGGCCCCGGACCTCACGCGGATAGTTCGCAATGGCCAGCGCCTGCCACGAGCCGATCTCTTTCTGAAAGGCATCGAGTTCAGGGGAAATGCACTTCAGCGCACCCGCCATCGTGATCGCGCACCTCGTATTCTGAGTGCGGATGCGAGTTTCGGGTGCCAGCGCGAAGGGCGAGGGGGTGGTGACGCCGTCGATGCGGGCGCAGCGTTCCTGCCCGTCTTCGGTCAGTCCGCAGATTGCGTTCGCGTGGTTGACCGTGGTCGCGATGACGTCTCTGCGGCCGACCTCCTTGAAGATCGTGGTTGAGCCGCGGTCGTTGCAGGCCACCGCCGTCTCGAGCACCGCGCAGGTGGACCCCGCGATCAGGAGCTGGCGCACGGGTTGGTCGAAGGCGACGTCGGTCACCTCGCCGTTGGACAAGCAGCGGACGAGGCCATTCGGGAGCGCGCCGCACAGCGATGGAGAAAACGCGGGTCCTCGAAAGCCGAGTGCGAGCACGGTTGCGCCATCGAGTGGGCCTGGCTGCCTGGGGGCTACCCGAACCAATTCTACCGGTGGGGGCGTCACCGTTTCCTTGGCAACGACGACTTGCTTCGCGGGAGCACAGGCCGTGGCCAACAGCGCGGCGAACAGGCCGAGGCATTTCAAGCGGCTTTTCATGTGAGCTGCGTTGACTCACAGAAGGGTGCTCGATTCAAGACGCACGGTCGAAATACGCGAGCCGTCGAGGGGGCGTGTTGTGGCCCGACAGTGAGAGCCCTCCTCCCCGCCTGATTCGATTCATTCGCGCCCGGAAGCTCAGCTTCGAGTTCGGAGGGCGGCACGGGCGGCCCCGGCCACTCCGAAAACACCGTCAGGAACGCCCCGCATGCTCCGGCCTACGGTGGCGCGCGATGAAGCTCGAGCTGCGCAGTGATCGGTTGCGGTTGTTCGATGCGGTCGTCCGACTCGGCGGCTTCTCAGCTGCGGCGCGCGCGCTCAAGCTGACTCAGTCGTCGGTCAGTCAGAGCATCGCTGCGCTCGGAGCGACCGAGACCCTCGCGACGCACGTGCTGCCGATTGTGTTCGGACATTTTCGTGATTCGTATCCCGACGTCTCGTCGATGAAGTGAGAGAGAGAGAGAGAGAGAGAGAGAGAGAGAGAGAGAGAGAGAGAGAGAGAGAGAGAGAGAGAGAGAGA
>JAYTAT010001023.1:0-2519 GCA_043737315.1 Archangium sp. | reverse complement strand
TCACACTCGCGGAGGTGCGGGAGATGGTGCGATCGCAGGGGTTCGACCCGGCGACGGTCGAGCGGACCTCCGACCGGCACTGGACGTGGACCGCGACGCAGCCGTTTTGAGAATCCCTCACTTGCTCCGGACGGGCGCGGGCGGCGGCGGGGCGGTCGCGTCCGCTTCCGAGCGGATCACCCGCGTCGCCTCCTCCGCCTGGAGCGGTTCCCCCATCGACAGCGTCTTCACCGAGGCCCGGAACCGCGCGTCCCCCGGTTCCACCGCCTTCACCTGGATCGTGTACAACGCCACCTTCCCCGGCGCGAGCGAGTCCAGCGGCGCGATCGTCATTTTCTGACCCTCGATCAGCACCTCGCTTGGCCCGCTCCCCCGGATGCCCCGCATCTGTAGCGGGATGTCCGCGGTCAGACTCAGGCGCGTCGCCGAGGTCGTCCCGGTGTTGCGGATCTCGACCGAGTAGTTCATCGTCTGACCGGTCATCAGCGGGTCGGTCTGGTCGAACACCCGCATCTGGATCAGCGGCACGCCCAGGATCTCGACCGCCGAGGTCGCGCTCACCGTCGTCAGGTCCGAGCGATTGAGGACCACCGTCTGGTACTCGCCGTCTCGCTTGATCATCGGGTCGCCGCTGAGGGTCGCCTGCAACGCCGCCTTGTTCATGGTTTTGAGTGCCTTGCCCACGAGGTCGAACACGGCCTCCTGGCGGGGCGGGGCCGACCCCAGGTCCCAGACCACTTCGCCTCGGGCGGCCACCCGGCCCGGGTCGCCCGCCCGCACGAACTCCACCTCCGGCGGCAAAATAGCTTTCAGAGTCATCTTCGACACCGGCACGTCCCCGTAGTTGCGGATGCGCAACTTCCAGTTGACCTCCTGACCCACCCACACGCGGTCCGGACCCGTCACGTCCACCGACAATGCGGGCTTGCTGATCGTCAGCGAGAGTTGGCGCGGGTCGGCGGCGATGTCCCCGTCCGCGACCGCCCCCACGCGGACGTTAGCCGACCCGGCCAGTTTCGCGGTCCCCCGGAACGTCAGCAGTTTGGGCTGGCCGGGTTCGAGGCTATCGATCGCGGCATCGAACGACTTGCCGTCGACGAGTTCGAGGGCGGGGTCGGCGGTGGCTTTGACCCGGACCCGCGACACGGGGATGCTCCCGGTATTCTCGATGCGGAGCTTGTATTCGAGGACTTCGCCGACGATGGCGGCGGGCGTGCCTTCGACGGTCAGGCTCAGGCCCGCGAGATCGACCCTGATGTCCGCCCCCGCTTCCGAACGGATGCCGTCGGCGGTCTTGAGCAGCCCCGTCGTGCGGAATACGCCCTTTTGCACCGAACGGCAGGTGACCTCGATCGCGTGCGACTTGCCCCGACTGAGGGGGGACAGCCGCCAGAGGAGGTCGTCGCCGTCGCGGGTGGTTTGGAGGGGATTCGCCGAGACGAACTGCATCCCCGCCGGGACCGCCGTCCGGAAGGTGATCGCCTGCGAATCGACATCCCCGGTGTTGCTCGCCGAGTACGTCACGACGATGTCGCGGTCGGGGGTGGCGAACGGCGGGGCGATCACCTTGAGCGACACCTTCGGGGCCTGCCAGTCGACGCGGGTCTCGGAGCGGCCGATGACCGAGTACCCGCTCGAGGACTTCTCGTCGGGCTTGAGGATCTCGACGAGGACGCGGTTGGAACCGGGGTCGATGCCCTTCTGGACGATGCGGACTTTGGCCTCGCCCGCCGAGTCGGTGCTGGAGACGATGTCGGCGGTCTCGCTCTCCTCGGCGATCTCGGCCTTATCGGGGCCGCCCCCTCGGAGGGCGCGTGCGGTCTGGAAGGTGGCCTGGGGGCCGTCGAGGACGCGGTAGCGCACCTTGTAGCCGACCACAGGCCCCTTGTCCGAGAACCGGCTGACGCGGGTGCTGAAGAGGTATTCGCTGCCCGCGCGGGCGGAACCGGGCTTGGGGAACAGGTAGTCGGCATCGACGTAGTGGAGTTTGACGAACACGCGGTTCTTGTCCCAGTCGTGGATCTCGGGGGCGTACACCGTGACCGTGGTCAGCCCCTCGACCGCACTGGAAAGCACCGCCCAGGTCTGCCCCGGCCCGACGGAAAAGTCGTCGGTCGGGTCGCTGTTGCCCCGGTCGATGGTGTGGGTGAAGTAGTCGGTGTAGCTGACCGCGTACTTGTTATCGACCTTGTAGCCCCGGCCGTTGAGGAACCCGGACTCGTCGACCTCGACGATGGTCCCCGGCCCTTCGACGAGCCACTCGACGCGGCGTTTGCGGCGGGGCTTGCCGTCGGCATCGTAGATGGTGGCGATCAGCACCTGCTGGCCGCGCACGGGGATGGAGCAGACTTCGGGCCGGACTTCGATGCGCCGGGCTTTGGGGTCGAAGTCGGCGAAGTACCCCGACAGCGGCGGCTTGGCGTGGGTGCGGTCGATCTGGCCGGGGGAGAGCAGGTAGGGGAAGTAGCCGGGATTGGCGGAGTTCCAGCAGCCCGCCGACAGTGCGGCGAGGCACGCGA
>JAYTAT010001022.1:0-2528 GCA_043737315.1 Archangium sp. | reverse complement strand
CGTACTGCTTGATGAGCGAGTTCTTCGGCTCCCGCAGAATGCGCACCAGGTCTTCGTTGCTGAGGGCCTCGAGCTCGACGCGAATGGGAAAGCGGCCCTGCAGCTCGGGAATCAGATCCGACGGCTTGGATACGTGGAAGGCGCCGGCGGCGATGAAGAGCACGTGATCGGTCTTCACCTGACCGTACTTGGTGTTGATGGTGCTGCCTTCGACGATGGGCAGCAGATCACGCTGCACGCCTTCGCGCGACACCTCGGGGCCGCCCGTCTTGCCTTCACGACTGGCGATCTTGTCGATCTCGTCGAGGAAGATGATGCCGTCGTTCTCAGCGCGCTTGAGCGCCTCGCGGTTGACCCGGTCTTGATCGATGAGCTTGCCCGCTTCTTCCTGCTCCAGCACCTTGAGCGCGTCGGCCACGCCCAGCCGGTGCTTGCGGGTGCGGTTACCGAAGCCGGGCATGTTCTTGAAGAGGTCCTGCAAATTGACGCCGACCTCTTCCATTCCCTGCCCTGAGAAGTTCTTCATGAACATCAAGTTCGAGTCCTGCACCTCGATCTCGACCTGCGTGTCGTCGAGCGTGCCCGCGCGCAGTTGGGCGCAAAACTTCTCGCGATCACCCTCGGAGAGGTGGGGGCTCGCCCGGCCGTTGCCCCCGCGCAGCAGGTCTTGCACCCGATCTTCGGCGTGTTCGAGTGCCTTCCCCTTCACGCGCACGAGCTCTTCGTCACGCACCAGGGCGATGGCAGCCTCGACCAGATCGCGCACCATCGACTCGACGTCGCGGCCCACGTAGCCGACCTCGGTGAACTTGCTGGCCTCGACCTTGATGAAGGGTGCTTGCGCGAGCTTGGCGAGCCGTCGGGCGATCTCGGTCTTCCCCACCCCGGTGGGCCCGATGAGGATGATGTTCTTGGGCGTGATGTCTTCGCGCAGCTCGGGGTCGGCGTGTTGCCGGCGCCAGCGGTTGCGCAGCGCGATGGCCACCGCCCGCTTGGCCGCGGTCTGCCCGATGATGTAGCGATCGAGCTCGCTGACGATCTCTCGTGGGGTCAATGACGAGCGCATCAGAGCTCCTCGAAGGCGATGTTCTGGTTGGTGTAGATGCAGATGTCGGCGGCGATCTGCATCGAGGTCTCGACGATCTGCTTCGCGTCGAGCGCGGAGTGCTGCAGCAAGGCGCGGGCGGCCGCTTGTGCATACGGGCCACCGCTGCCCACCGCGGCGATGCCCAGGTCGGGCTCCACCACGTCACCTGCGCCAGAGAGGATGAAGGTCTTCTCTTTGTCGGCCACCACCAGCAACGCCTCGAGGCGGCGCAGGAACCGATCGGTGCGCCAGTCTTTGCCGAGCTCGACGGCGGCGCGGGCGAGGTTCTTCTGGTGCTCTTTGAGCTTGGCTTCGAAACGCTCGAACAACGTGAAGGCGTCGGCGGTGCCACCGGCGAACCCAGCGA
The DNA here is from genome assembly GCA_043737315.1 of Archangium sp. GTDB lineage: Bacteria > Myxococcota > Myxococcia > Myxococcales > Myxococcaceae > Archangium_A. The sequence continues at coordinate 1,074 of JAYTAT010001022.1, read as the reverse complement.
TCACCGAGCCGTCGGCGAGCCTGCGCACCTTGCGGGCGTTGCCCTTCATCACGATCTTGTCGAGGGTGACCTGGCCGTCTCCCCCAAGCACGACCTTGCCGTCACGGCGCACACACAGAATCGTCGTCATCGCGCGTTCTTAACAGCGCGCGCGGGGGTTGGCTGTCAAGTCGGGGCGGGCACCGATCGCGAACGAAACCCTGAAAACGCCAACCCCGCCCCAGCAGTGAGGAGCACGAGCCCAAGTCCCAGCGCGACGTTGGCCTTGGTGCCCTCTTCTTTGGCGCGGCGTTCGATGGTGAAGACGGTCTGGCCGCCGTAGAGCGTGGCCGGGTCGCGGCGAGCCCGTGCGGCGGTTTCGGTCTCCTGGGTCGCGCGACGGCGGTAGTCGGTCGAGAGCACAGCCGTGAAGGCGCCTGCGAGGAACAGGGCGAGTCCGAGCATGAGCCGGTTGATGTTCATGCCTGCCAACCCCGCCTGAGCAAAACGAGTGAAATGTTTATCGCCGCAGCAGTACGTAGAGAGCGCCGGTGCCGCCGTCTTTGGGTTTGGCAGAACAGAAGCACAACACCTGCCTGGCCACCCGGCCGTGCGTCAGCCACTCCTGCGCGCCCTTCTTGAGCACGGGGATTTGATCGATCGAATTGAGCCCCCTCCCGGTGACCACCAGCACGCAGCGGTGGCCGGCGATGCGGGACTTTTGAATGAAGGCCTCGAGCGCGGGCTTCGCTCCTTCCCGGGTCAAGCCGTGCAGGTCGAGGGTGGCCTGGGTGGTGAAGTCGCCCGCGCGCAGCTTGCGGATCACGCCTTGATCGAAGCCGCGCACCGAGCCTTCGACGAAGTCATCGGAATCCGAGAGCTCGAACTCGCCCCCGTCAGAGACCAGCTCGGCGAGCCGGGCGAGGCTCTCGGCTTCTTCGTTGGGCCTCTTGAGCTGCGCGGCGCTGGGCGGCTCGGGTGGGCCGGCGCGCTCCTTGACCTGGCGCACGGGGCCGACGGCGCCCACGGCTTCGAGAAACATCGCCGACTCTTCATCGAGGGGCTGCGGCTTGCTCTTCGCCTTCGGTGGAGGCG
>JAYTAT010001021.1:0-2530 GCA_043737315.1 Archangium sp. | reverse complement strand
TCTTCGTGCCGATGGTGCTCGGGTTCATCTGGGTCTTCGTGCGCGCGGCGCGCAACCAGGTGACCCACTTCGAGTGGATCGTGGTGGCGAACGCGGTGGTGTCGATCGCGCTCATCAGCCACCCGAACGTGCCGCACTTCGGAGGCGTGAAGCACTGGTTCCCCTCGATGCCTTTCCTCGCGGTGCTCGCAGCGGGTTCCCTCGAGCGGGGCGCACGTGGGCTTGCGAGCTGGCTTGGTCCGAAGCTGAAGGCCGCCACGGAACCGCGCGTTCTGGCGGTGATGGCCGTGCTGATCTGCGCGCCGGCGATCATCGCGACCGCGCGCGTCTACGAGTTTGGCACCAGTGCCTATTCTGACCTCGCCGGTGGCGTACCGGGAGCGGCCTCGCTGGGAATGCAGCGCCAGTACTGGGCGAACAACCTCACCTTCGTGCTGCCGTGGCTCAACGCGAACGCGAAGCAGGGCGAGCGGGTGTACTTCCACGAGAACCACGGCGGCCAGATTCGCGACAACCAGCGCAACGGCATGCTGCGCGCAGACATCGTGGCGGTCGGCTCACCGAACGAAGCGGAGCTGGCGATTTATCAGTACCACCAGGAGTTCCGCGAACAGGAGTTCAACATCTGGCAGGTGTTCGGCACCACGCGGCCGGTGTTCGGGCTCTACCTCGATGAGACGCCGCAGATCGTCGTCTACCGGCGTGGGCATCGCTAGAAGACACTCACCCGCAGACATGTGAAGGTTCATCTCATGCGTTCACTCCTCGTCGTTGGCCTGATGGTGGTCACCGCAGCCTGTGAGAAACCTTCGCCTGCGACGCCGAGCAAGCGGGCCTCCATCGCGCGCACGGGCGGCACGACGTTCGAGCTCATGCCGGCCGAGGGCCAGTACGGCTACTGCCTCGCGTACACCGTCTCGCGCAGCGGCCTGACTCGCCAGCTGACGATGTCGCGCAGCAACCAGTCGTACGAGTGCGCCGCGGGGAGGCCCATCGGTGGCCACCCGTACAGAATGCTGCTCAACGAGGGCCCGGTGCGCGTGTTCGTGTTCTTCACGAGCCAGCCGGTGAACGCGGCTTCGGTCTCTCAGCAGATCCTCGACGCGACCGATCGCCAGGCGCTCACGTTGATGAACATGCGGTTGCCCGGCCAGGCCCACCTCGAGGTGCTCGACTTCACGCCGGAAGAAGACGTCGCTGCGCAGGTGGGCGCGCTGGTGGAGCTCGACGCGGGCGTGGATGGCGGTCAGCTCTAACTCGATGCGGCCTGCAATCATCTTCCTTACCGCGCTCGCGCTGAGCGGGTGCCCGAGAGACCGGCTTCGGGAAAACGGTTGCCGGGAAGACGCCGACTGCGGCTCGCCCACCAGCGCGTACCGTTGCGAGACGCAGACCTTCGTTTGCTACTGCCGAACTGATCAAGCCTGTCCCGGCGCGCAGTTCTGCAACACCGCCGGCTTCTGCCAGGACCGCTCGGGCTGCACCTCGAATCAGGAGTGCGCCGACTCGGCCACCTACTGCGAGACGGGCAGCGGGCAGTGCGTGCCCGCGGGGCGCTGCACCTCTGACATTCAGTGCGAGCTGGGCCAGGTCTGCGAGACGACGCGTGGAACGTGTCAGCCCGGCTGTCGGCGCGACGGTGACTGCGCGGGAACGAGCTGCCGCTGCGGCGACGTGCCTTGTACGTGCACCGGCAACACACCCGAAGAGCTCGCGCGCTGCACCATCGGGACGTGCGACCAGAACTTCTGCAGCAACGAGAACTTCTGTCGCTACGGCGAGCTGTGCGGCATTCCCGAAGACGCGGGCGTCACGCGCAACCAGTGCTTGAGCGACTACGACTTCGATCGCCGCCCGTACTGCGCGCGCTGCACTTCAGGCGGTGGTGTGGACACCTGCGGCCGCGGCCCGAACTTCTGCATCACCGACACGCGCACCGCCTCTACGTACTGCGGTGCTGATTGCAGCGCAGGTCAGCAGTGCCCGCGTGGTTACGGCTGCCGCGACATCCGCGTGGTCTTCACCCGCTGGCAGTGCAACGCGAACCAGGCCTGCCCCGGCGACCCGTCTTTACCCTGCAGCGCAGACCGCGACTGCCAGCGCGGAGGCACGTGCGTGAAGCCGCCCGGTCAGATGAACGGCTCCTGCGCAGGTCAGTGCATCTTGCGAGAAGGCGCTTCGTTCGGGTTCTGCAGCTGCCAGGTCAACGAAGACTGCGCGGCCGAGAGCTGCAGCATGGGCGAGTGCACCATCACGCGCCGCCCCTGTGTGAATGACGACCAGTGCCGCACCATTCGCTGCGTCGACTTCGAAGGCATCGGCGCGTGCTTGATCGGCCAGAACTGCACTCCTTCCAACGGGTTGACCTGCGTCGAAGTGCAGTAGGGCGCGCTGCTTTTCTCGACGATTGAGAAGCTCGCAACCTGGAGTTCTCAAGTGCGATAACAGGGCATGTCCGCAATCGACCGAAGCACGTTCGCCCGCTCCATGGGCAATGGCATCAACCTCAACGCCCCCGGCGTGAAGCAGA
>JAYTAT010001020.1:0-2531 GCA_043737315.1 Archangium sp. | reverse complement strand
GCATGCGCGGCTCGGGAAACGAGTCGACGGCGAGGTTCACCCAGCGGCGCGGCACGTTGGGCCGGTTGACCACCTTGTTCAGCCAGAACTGCACGCTGTCGATGAGGTGGCTGCGTTTGCCCGGAGTGATGCCGGGCAGCTCGCCCCCTTCGAAGTGCACCGACACACCCAGGCTGCCGTCGGGCATGTCTTTGAAGTCGAGCTTCGCGGGGTAGTCCATCAGGCGGAACACGTCGGTCAGGAGCGTCTCCACCTGCGGCCGCTTATCGGGCCCGGTGAGCACTTCGGCTGCTTCGGTCATGCCTTCGCCCCTGCTGCAGGCGTCTGGTTGCGCGCCAGCCACTTCCTCAACGCGTACTGCTGGATGATGGAGAGCAGGTTGTTGGTGAAGATGTAGAGGGCCAGGCCCGCCGGGTAGTTCATCATGATGGCGGTGAAGAACACCGGCATGATCCAGGTCATCAAGAACGCCTGGCTCTTGTCCATCATCTGCGGCTGCAGGCGCTGCGTGATGATCATGGTGATGCCGAGCGCGAGCGGCATCAGGTAGGTCGGATCCTTCGAGGTGAGGTTGGTCCACACGCCGTAGAAGGGCTCGCCGTACAGCTCATAGCTGGTGCGCAGCGTGGTGAAGAGCGCGGCCCAGATGGGCAGCTGCAACAGAAGCGGCAGGCACCCACCGAGCGGGTTCACCTTGCCCTCGCTGTAGAGCTTCATCGTCTCGGCGTTCTGCTTCTCGCGATCGTCGGGGTACTTCTTCTTGATCTCCTCCATCTTCGGCTGGAGCTTCTTCATCGACTCTGCGCTCACCATCGCGCGGTGCGTCAGCGGGAGCAGCAGCACCTTGACCATCACGGTGAGCAGGATGATGGCGAGGCCCCAGTTGCCCACCACGCCGTGGAAGAAGCGCAGCAACGAGATGAGCACCTTGCAGATGACTGCCCACAGGCCGAAGTCGACGCTCTTCTCGAGCTCGGGGTCGAAGGTGCCGGGCGCAGCCGACGTGCCGATGACCTGGAGCAGGCTGAGTTCCTTGGGACCTAGGAAGACGCCGAAGTTCCGGGTGACCGATTCACCGGGCTGCAGGGTGACCGGCATGAACAAGGCGGCCTGGCGCTCGGCGGGCCTGGCGGTGATGAGGCACCTTCCTTCGACCGCGCCGTCTTTGGGCCAGATGGCGGTCAGGAAATACTGCTGATCGATGCCCACGAACTGCAGCAGCCCCTTCTTTTCTTCGTCGTACACGGGCGCGCTGCCGCAGCTGAACAAACCGCCGCCTTCAGCGGGCGGCACCTTACGGGTGACGTCGTCGGCCGCGCGGCAGAGCACCGAGGCCTGGTTGCCGATGCCCCCGAACATCGAAGGCGCTTCTTCCGCCCCCGGTACGATGGCGCGAATCGCGTGCACACCCAGCTCGCCGTTCTGCGCGGTGGTGCTCACGTTCTTCACGCTGACGGCCAGCGTCGACAGGTAGCCGGAAGGATCGGTGTCGGAACGTTCGGCCTGGGTCCAGGTGAAGGTCTTGGTCACTTCCCACGGGCCTGAGGTGGTGGTGAACACCGCCTTCCCCGGGCCCTCTTCCACCACGGCGTAGCGGGCGGTCGCGGGCAGCGGCGAGGCACCCAGCATCGAGACGGCGACGTTGGGCCCCACGCCCGGCACCGCGCGCGCGAGGTTCATGTGGGGCGCCGGCTCGTACTTCGTGCCGAACATCTTCTTCCAGCCCTCCACGATGCTCAGCGTCTTCTCTTCGCGTTCCCGATCACCGGTCAGCTCGGCGCTGATCAACCCGGCGCCTTCGGTGGTGAAGGTGAGCCTGGTGGTGGGGCGATTGAGCTGCACCTCCCGAGAGGGCAACACCGCGGGGGCGACCGCGATCAACACGATGCCGCCGTCTTCGAGCAGGCCACCATCGACCATCACCGGCGCGGCCGGGGGCGCAGCAAAAACCACGGGGGCCACCGCACCCGCATCGAAGGCCACGCCGGCATCCATCGCCGCGACGCGCGCGGCTTCAGCCTCGGCTTCGGGCTTCCAGATGAACTGCGTCCAGATCAGCGTGAGCCCGAACATGAGCGAAATGGCGAGGAGAAGGCGCTTCTGTTGATCCATGACCTATCTGTCTCCCTTTCCCGGTGATGCAGGGGAAGGGTCTTGGTGAGGGGCCCGCTGCAGGCCCAGCATTGGGTGAGGCGGAGCGTTCAGGCGCGCGGCAATCTGCGGTTCGTCGTGCGCCAGAACGTCGTGCGCAGCAACACCATTGCGCGGGGGCACGGGGTCCAGACCGCCCGCGTTGAACGGATGGCACCGCGTCACCCGCCGCGCGGCGAGCCAGGTGCCCTTGAAGGGGCCATGCACCGCGAGCGCGCCCATCGCGTAGACGCTGCACGAGGGGTGAAAACGGCACATCGGCGGCAAGAGCGGAGAAATCGCCCACTTGTAGAAGCGCAGTGGCAACAGCAGCAGCTGCACCACGAGCGCTCTCATACCTTTTTGAACTTTTGCCCAAGCTCGCGCTCGATGCGCTCGTA
>JAYTAT010001019.1:0-2531 GCA_043737315.1 Archangium sp. | reverse complement strand
GCGGTGCTCACAGCTGCCCGTCCGGGGCTGGAAGCGCTTGCACGTCGGCTGGTGTGGGACAGGGAAGAGGTCGCCGCCCGGGCCCGAGTGACTTCAGGGGCAAGCGCGCGCCGCGAGGCGATCGATCACCTGATCGAACTCTTGTTGTTGTGAGGTCTCGAAGTCCTCTTCTCTGAGTGATTTCACCGCCGCTAGAAACTTCGGCAACCCACCACACGCCCTTCGCAGCCGCTCGAAAGCAGGCCGCCCGGTGTCATACGTGCGGCTGCCCGCGAGGTCCGCGTTGTTGAAGCGCCGTCGCAGCCCGAGCGTCTGCTGCAGCTGCGCAAGCCGGGCTTCCTTCAGCGCACGTTTCTGCGCGTCACTGCGCATCGAGCGATAGATCGCATCGAGCTCTTCGTACGCCCGGTGCGTCTCCTGCACGAAGCGCGCGCTCCGCTCATCAGCGGCGATCATCGCCTTCGCTTCTTCGGACTGCAGCCCCGAGCGGCCGACCACCAGCAACCACGTCAGCTCATCGGCCACGAAGCTCGCGAGGCTCTCATCGAAGGCCGACTGGTTCTTCACGTAGAGGGTCGCGTGAACGCTCTCGTGCAAGATGACGTTGGCCAGCTCACCAAAGGCCTCCGGCCCCTCGGGGATCATGGTGGAGAGCACGGGATCCTTGAACCAGCCGAGCGTCGAATAGGCAGACGCTGTTCGCACGGTGACGTCGAGGTCGCTCTCGTGCCTTCCCAGGTCGGCTGCGAAACCACGCGCCGCCTCGGGGGTGAAGAAGCCGAGGTAGGGCACCGTGCCCACGATGGGAAACGCCCAGCGTCGGGGCTCGAACGAGAGGCTCTTGCAGCCCTGCACCACCCACACCGCTGCGGGGCGATGCAGATCCGCGTAGCGCTCGTAGTTGCCGGTCGGGGTCAGCCCGTTGAGCTGCCCGTAGCGTTTGATGGCGGGCACCTTTGCGAGCAGCGCCCGAATGCGCGGCGGCACGGTCAAATCTTCTTTCACCGCCGACAACGGCCTCGCCACGTGCAGCAGCTCATACTGTCCGCTCGCGGCCTGCAGCAGGTAGCCGGTGGTGAAGCAGCCGCTCGCGCCCAACATCGCCACGAGCAGGAGGAGCCACCGCATCGAGCGCAATCTGCCACAGTTCGCTCATGTCGTCGGAGCCGCGCAGCACCCGCCGCCCGTGGATTCGTTCAGGCTTGATGGGCCTGGTGCCGCTGCTCCTGCCCTTCGTCTGGGTGCTGGAGCTCGACTCCTGCGGTCATGCGGTACCGCTCGAGAAGGAGATCACCGGGCTGATGGTGTTCGGCCGTTTCGACGTCGAGGGCTGGCTGCTGCTCGCGGCGGTGATGCTGGTGTCGGTGAGCCCCCCGTTCCTCGCGGCGAAGATCTCTCACCTCGGCCATCGGGTGTGGCTGCACGTTGCCGGCCTCGTGGCTGCGGCCGTGGCGGGTTACCTTTCGCTCTTCGGAATCTTCTTCGCGCTGTTCGCCGATCGCGTGGTGAGGGGCGTGGGCTGGCTGGTGCTCGCCGCCTTCGCAGTTTCTCTGGTCGATGCGGTGTTGCGCGTGGTGTGGAGCACGCAGGAGTGGCTGCGTGCTCGCGCGATCACTTCTTCTTGAGCAGCTCGGCGAACGACCGTTTCAAAGGGCTGCGACGCAGCTCGTCTGCGAGCCGTTCACGCTCGGCCTCGACCGCCTTGTCACGCCGGAGGTCGGTCGCTTCGGCGGCTTCATTCTTGGTGACTTTTGAGAGGGGGCGAATGCCCTCGATGCGGCGGTCGTGTCGGTACTCTGAGGCCATGGGCCGACAGTGTAGCCGCGCCTTCAGCGCCGGGTGAAGGTGCCCGGGGCTTCGGTTCGGCTGCGACGTGCGAGGGCCTCCTGCTCGAGGGCCTTGCCGACGAAGCGGTCGATCTGCCGCCAGGCTTCAGCGCAGAGCAGGATGCCGATGTGGTCGACGCCTTCGAGGCGCACCAGTTCCTTCGGTCCGGCGAGGCCTTCGTAGATGCGCAACGAGTGCCGCAGGGGCAGGTAGGTGTCTTCAGAGCCGTGCAGCAGCAGGGTGGGCACCGTGATCTGCCGCGCCGCCCGCTCGGGGGAAATGTCGGCCACGTGAAAGTCAGCGGCGCTCTGCGCGACGTCGATGGCCTTCTGTTTCCCCGCCTTGCCGAGAATGGCAGGCGCGTGGTCGTCGATGACGGTGGTGAGATCGGCGAAGGCGGCCCCGGCCACCACCACGCGCACGCGTTGATCGACGGCGGCCGTCTGCAACGCGACCGCGGCTCCCAACGACTCGCCCACCAGCACCACCGGCAGGTCGCGGCCCCACTTCTTGAGCGCGACGTCGATGACCAGGCGGAGGTCGCCCACTTCTTTCGCGCCGTAGGTGACGAACTCGCCGGTCGAACGGCCGTGCGCACGTTGATCGAAGGCCACCACCGCGAGGCCCTGGTCGAGAAAGCGCTTCGCTCGGGCGACGAAGTGTTGGCGGTTGATGTCTTTGCCGTGCACGAACACCAGCACGGC
>JAYTAT010001018.1:0-2536 GCA_043737315.1 Archangium sp. | reverse complement strand
GTTCTCGTGACACCAGCCTGCAGGCTGATCTGGAGCAGCGCATTCGCGACCTCGAAGATTTCTGACGCCGCTGCTCTGTGCGGCCTGCCCGGCGCTCGAGGCGACAGCGCGAGCATTTCCCATCGCATCAAGGATCGCGCTGACATGCTCGAGCTGACTCGCGGAGGGCCTCAAAGACCCTGAGATCAGGGAAGCTTGAAGCGCGCCACGCCTTCGCGCACGAAGCTGCCCAGGTACAAATAGCCCTCGTGTTCCGTCACGCACGCGATGGGCGAATAACTGTCGCGCGCCTCGTGCTGAAACGACTCGACCGGTTTCCCCTGAACATCGACCAGCAGCACATACGAATACCGCGCCGGCTTCGGCTGCAGGAACTTCGGCAACCCGCCCACGATGCGGCGGATGTTGGGCCAGTCACCGAGCATGTCGAGCTCAGGCTTGCGCGGAGAACCGATGGCCACCCAGAACCCCTTGCGTGACGGCGACCAGCGCACGTTGTCGGGAAAGCCGGGGAGCGAATCGGTGAAGAGCTCCTTGCGGCCCGCGTGCGCACCGGTGAGCCACACGCGCCACAGCTGGTAGCTGCCGGTCTCCGCCAGCACCAGGAACGACTCGTCTTCCGAGATGGCCAGCCCGTTGGCGAAGGAGAAACCGTCGGCGATGCGGGTGAGCTCTTTCGTCGACGGCACGTACTTGAGCAGCCGGCCCGTCGTCTGATGCTCCAGCAGATCTTCCGTGAACTGCTCGATCGAATTCCGCGCCGACGCGTCGGTGAAATAGATGGTGCCGTCTTTGGTGATGACGAGATCGTCGACGAACTTGAACGGCAGGCCCGCATGACCCGTCGCGAGGACCTCGAGCTTTCCACTCGCGTCCATCGCCAGCAGGCCCGCGTGCGCGTCGCAGATGATCAACCGGCCGTCAGGGTGGAATTCCATCGCGAGCGGGCGGCCCTTCGTGTCAGCGACCACCTCGACTTCATCGACGTCGACCTTCAGCTTCACGATGCGGCCGTCGCGGAGCCCCACCAGCAACTTTCCATCAGGCGTGAGGGTGATCGCTTCAGGGCCGATCAACTGTTTGGCCCACCACTCGATGGGCTGCAGGCGGTCGTTGGGCGCGTACGGGCCGACGAGCGGCGCAACCGGGGGCGGCGTCCACGGATGTGGATCGATGGGCGAGGTCATCCACGCGAGCCCGCCGGCCGCGGTCAACGCCAACAACACCAACGCCGCTGCTTTGCGAATCACGGCAGTGCGCTCCACTGCGAGGGGGCCACACGCACGATGAACCGCGGCGGTGCACCCAGCGAGGGCTTGAAGATGGCTGCATCTGCAGGGTCGAGCCCATCGAGCACCGGGCACGCAGCGGGATGGTTGCCGTGGCCCACGTGCGCGACGTTGGTGCCCGCGGCAGGGCGGGCGTTGAGCAATGAAGATGCGTCACGGCAACGGTTGGGCTCGTCGTAGACGAAATAGGTCAACGAAGGCGTCTGCTCGACGACCGGCCCGAATTGAAAACCTTCAGCGGTTCGCACCGCGCGGCAGAACTCACTCGAGAGCACCCGGCTCACCACGATGCCGTTGGTCTGGAAGAAGCGCTGCACTTGAGTCAGCTCGTCGGCCGACGAAGTGGGATTGAGCTGCTCGGCGGTCGCAGTGGCGCAGGTGGCCTCGCAGCTCTTCCACCAATTGGGTGAGCTGGTGGTGCTCGCGTTGCCGAGGCTCAGGTTGTCAGCGCAGGTGCCGGCCGAGGCGTGCCGGAAAAACAGCGTGTAGCCACCCCCCTGCAGCGCCTGGCGCAAGGTGATCGCGCGGGTGGTGGTCGCGGGGCTGGTGCTGCACGTGGTGCCCAGGCATCCCCACGCGGTGTACGTGTACGTCCTCGGTGAGAGGGGCACGTTGGGAAGCAGCGTGTCGATGCGATCGTTCGCGCTCGCGCCCGCGCCATCGAAGATCACCGTCGCCGCGGAATCGGTGGGGCCGGTAGCGGGACCATTCAACGTGCGCACCACCTTCACCCGCAATGCGGTGGTGACCCAGGCGAGCTGCACTGATTTCTTGTCGGAGCTCAGGGTGGTGGTGAGTGCGCTGACGCCGAGGCTGACGCCACCATCGCTGGGCGCGGTGACCGCGATGCTCGGCGCGGTGGCGCCACACTTGTCGCACGAGTTGCAGTTGAAGACGGCGTAGTGCGTGTCTTGCGTGGTGGAGAGGCTGCTGATGGGTTCGTTCGCGGTCGCTGAAGGACCTGCGTAGACCAACGTTCCGTCGTTGATGCTGGTGGGCGCGCTGCTGAGCTTCTTGAACACCCGCACCAACTCGAAGGCAGTGGAGAGCTCGGGCGGGGCCCAGCGCAGGCGCACCTTGTCGCCGTCGAACACGGAGGTGAGGTTGGTCACCTCGACCGTGGGTGCCAGCGTGTGCGCGCCGCGTAGGGAGCGCACGGTGGCCGCGGTCTTCGACCAGGTGCCGTCGGTGGCCTGACCCCAGAGGTGCCAGGAGAAGGGGCCGCAGGTGTCGGGGAGATTGGCGTC
>JAYTAT010001017.1:0-15488 GCA_043737315.1 Archangium sp. | reverse complement strand
CATAGTTCGGGCGGTCTGAGTGGAACCACTTGAGCCGGGCGTCGGCTTTCGTGATCCGCTCGAGAATCTCCTGCGTACGGTCGCGGGAGCCGTTCTCGGCGAAGATGATTTCATAGTCCCATCCGCGCGCATCGAGGCCGGCACAGAGTTCCGTCGCCGCCTGCTCGACGATGGCCTCCTCGTTGTAGACGGGGATGACGATTGACACCTGCGGGGAAGCAGCCATGAGCGGGGGGGCAGGTAACACGGACAATGACCAGCGTCATGTTCGTCTAGTAGCCTGCCCCCGCTCGTCGCTTCTTCGAAGGAGACGCATGAAGGTTTCGTGTCAGTCGTGCAGTTCGGTCCTCAACATCGACGACAAGAAGATCCCGCCGGGTGGTGCGCGCATCAAGTGCCCCACTTGCCAGAATGTCTTCCCGGTCAAACCAGCGCCCGTGGCCTCGTCGCCTTCGGGTCTCGTTCCATTGCCGGGCATCAGCGCGGCCCAGCCGCAGCGCCAGGCCTGGGAGGAGGAGTCGACGCGGGTCGCCGAGATGCCCCTGCCCTCGGCCGCCATTCCCGGCGCGACGACCGTCTCGGCCCCTCCGACCAACCTGAAGAACCCGGCATTTCGGAGCTCTTCCTCAGGCTTGGTGCCTTTGCCGGGTATCAGCGCGGCCGCGCCCCAGCGCCAGCAATGGGAAGACGAAGCCACCCGTGTGGGAGCCATTCCACTGCCCGGGGCCGCCTGGCCCTCCGTCGACCTCGATTTGGGCCGGACCGCGGCCGTTCCCCTGCCCGGCAGCGTGTACAGCGCTCAAACCGCCGTCGCGCCTGCGTATGTGCCCGCGCCGCCTTCGCGCAGTGGCGCGATTCCCCTGCCAGGAGCTGCCGCGAAGATCGAGGCCCCCACCGCAATCGCACAGGTCTACGCGCCCCCGCCGCCGCCCCCTCGCAACATGGGTGCGGTGCCGCTGCCTGGTTCCAGCAACAGCGGGTTTTCGATTCCGCTGCCTGGGGCTGCCGCTCCGCCGCCTTTGCCGCTCGCGAGTTCCAGCCACGGCTCGTCTGCCGGCATTCCCCTGCCTGGCGCCAGCGCCCTCCCCCTTGACGACGGCTTCCCGACTCAAGGCAGAGGCATTCCATTGCCGGGGCGTAGCGAGGACATTCCGCTCGATGACGGGTTCTCCACGGCGAGCATCCCGCTGCCTGGTGCGAGCGCGGCCGGCTACGACGCGGGTGGGTACGACGACGGCTCGGTGCCGCTGCCTGGCGCCGGTGGGTACGACGATGGTTCGGTTCCGCTGCCTGGCGAAGGTGGGTACGACGATGGTTCGGTGCCGCTGCCCGGCGCCGGTGGGTACGACGACGGCTCGGTGCCGCTGCCCGGCGAAGGTGCGTACGACGATGGTTCGGTGCCGCTGCCCGGCGCCGGTGGGTACGACGATGGTTCGGTGCCGCTGCCCGGCGCCGGTGGGTACGACGACGACGGCTCGGTTCCGCTGCCTGGCGCCGGTGGGTACGACGACGGCTCGGTGCCGCTGCCTGGCGCCGGTGGGTACGACGACGGCTCGGTTCCGCTGCCTGGCAACGAGGCGAGACCTGAGTACGGCGGCGGCTTCGACTTCTCCGAGGCGCCCGCTGAACCGCCTTCTGATGCAGCGCCGGGAGGTTTCGACTTCTCCGAGTCTGCCCCGCCGCCTCCCGCGCCCGGTGGGTTCGATTTTGATGCCGCCCCGCCTCCGCCTGCACCGGGTGGGTTCGACTTTTCCGAGTCTGCCGCGCCGCCGCCTCCTGCGCCCGGTGGCTTCGATTTTGACGCGCCCGCAGCGCCCCCGCCTGCCAACTTCGCAGGCTCTTCGCCGTCAATTGGCGCCTTCGACTTCGGCAGCCCGCCGCCTCCTGCGCCCCCTGGCAACCCGGGGGCTTCCATGGGCTTTGGTGAAGTCGACTTCGGCGGTGGTGGCGACCTCGAGTTCGACCCCACCGGAGGCGCGTCGTCTGCTCAGAAACCACCGGTCGATGATCTCGAAGCCGACCTGAGCGCCCCGCTTCCCCAGAGCCCCCAGGGCCCCTTCGGCCCCGCCGATGGCCTCGAGATGTTGTCGTTCATCGACAAGACGGCCAAAGAAGCCGGCGCCCGGCCCGACGAGATGCTCAACGTGCGCCGCTTCCACGTGAAGCGTCGCAGCGGTAAGGTCTTCGGTCCGTTCGAAGAGGCCGTGGTCGTGAAGATGCTCGAAGACGGGCAGCTCCTCGGCAATGAAGAGGTCTCGCTCGATTCGGTCGACTGGCACGCCATCGGTACCGAGCCCGCGCTCCAGGCGGTCATCGCGCGCCTGATGGAAGCGCCTGCCCGCACCCAGACGCAGGCCCAGATGCAGCAGGTCGATGACGCGCGCGGGCCGTCGATGGACCGGCTCAAGCAGCTCTACGAAGGGCGCATGGCGGCGGTCGCCGTCGTGCAGGGCAAAGATCCCATCCCCTTCAAAAAGAAACTGCCGTTCATCATCCTGGGCGTGCTGCTGTTGACGTTCCTCGTGGGCGGCGTGGGCCTGGGGCTGGCGAGCCCGTACGGCTTCTTCGCGCTCAAGGTGCTCTTCCCGGCGAAGGTGAAACCCGACACACGCGAGTACGGCTACCTGCAAGTGGCGCGGAAGGGTTTCCTGGAGGACACCTGGAAGTCCTACAAGCTGGCGAAAGACTCGGCAAACCAGGCGCTGCAGATCAAGGACTACCCCGAAGCCCGCGCGGTCTGGTGCCAGGCGGTGTTTTATCTCGACCGGAAGTTCGGCAAGGCCGAGCCCGCCGAGCTCGAGCAGGCCCAGAACGAGATCGTCAACATCAGGTTGCTCGGTGAGAAGCACCCCGAAGTGCTGAAGACCGAAGCGTCGGCTGCGCTGAGCCGCAAAGATGCTGACGCAGCGCTGGCCACCATCGCTGATGCCGTGGCGCGCGATGGCGACGATCTCGAGGCGCTCTTCCTGCGTGCCGAGGCGTACCTGATGAAGAAGCAGCCCGCGCAGGCCAAGGCGGAATACGAGGCCGTGCTGAAGAAAGACCCCAAGAGCGCGAAGGCGCTGCACGGGCTGGGCATGCTGCACAAGGCGCAGAACGAGTTCAACGAGGCTGCCGGCAAGCTGGCCGAGGCGCTCGAGGCTGACCCTGGGCACCTCGGCTCTGCGGTCGAGCTGGCTGAGATCATCATCATCCGCAAAAAAGAGGTCGAACGCGGCAACGAGCTGCTCGAGAAGGCACTCAGCGACGAAGGCCGCCCCGCGCTGTCACCCGGTGCGGTCGGTAAGGCTCTTGCGCTCAAGGCCGAATCGTTGGTGGTGCAGGGAAAGCTGACCGAGGCGGTGCCGCTCTTCGAAGAGGCGATGAAGGCCGACCCCAGCAACCCCTTCACCAACGGCCGGCTCGCGCACGCGTACGCCGAGCTCAATCAACCCGATAAGGCGGTGCCGCTCTTCCAGGTCGCCGTCAAGGCGATGCCAGAGAGCCTCGAGAACACCGAAGGCTACCTGTCGAGCCTGATAGTTCTGGGGAAGATGGACGAAGCGACGCAGGTGATGTCGGCGGCGAACACCCGCTTCCCCGGCAACGCGACGCTCTCGTATCTCACCGCGCGCGTGGCCGATGCCCTGGGCAACAACAAGGACGCCGAAGAGGCCTACAAGCGGGCGATCGCGGCAGACCCGAAGATCATCGAGGCGTACCTCTTTCTCTCGCGCAACTACATGCGTGACCGCCGCTTCAAGGAGGCCCAGCCGGTGCTGGAGACTGGCCTGTCGCAAGCGCCTGACAACGCCGCGATGCGCGTCGGCATGGGAGAGCTCGCCCTCCACGAGCGCAACCTCGAGCGCGCAGAGAACGAGTTCAAGAAGGCGATCGAGTTGAACCCCTACTCGGCCGATGCCCACCTGGGCGCCTCGCGCGTTTCGCAGGAGCGCGGCAAGTTCGAGCTGGCCGCCACCCAGGTCGAGAAGGCGCTCCAGCTCAACCCGCGCATTCCCGGAGGCCGGCTGCAGCGCGGCGTCGCGCTCTGGAAACTCGACCGGCTCGAGGAGGCCATCGCCGAGCTGGAGGCCGCTCACGAAGCCGAACCCAAGGTCACCCAGATCGTGGTCACCCTGGGCGCGGTGAAGTTCGACAAGGGCGATCTCAACGGTGCGCTGGCGCATCTCAACTCGGCCCTGATCGCCGAGCCTGGCCATGCCGACGCGAACTTCGTGCTCGCCCGCCTCAAGAACGCCAAGAACGAACAGACCCAGGCCATCGAGGCCATGAAGCGCGCGCTCGACGCGAACTCCAAGAACCCGCTCTACCTGTACTGGTACGGGCGCATTCTGGCCGACGCGCGCAAGGGCGATGACGCGCTGGCAGAGCTCAAGAAGGCGCTCGAGGCCGACCCGAAGTACGCCGACGCACTCGAGGCGATCGGGAAGATCTACTTCGATCGCAACGATTTCTTGAAGGCGGTCACCTTCTACCAGCGGGCGCTGGACGTCGACCCCTCGCGGCTCTCGGTGCGCGCGTTGATAGGCGATGCCCAGATGAAGATGGAAGATTGGGGCGGGGCCATCGCCAGCTACATGCAGGCGCTGGCGGCCGACCCCGATCTCAAGGCGGCCTATTCGAAGCTGGGCCAGGCCCATCAGGAAAAGAAGCAGTACCCGCTGGCGGTGAAGTGGTACCGCGACGCGATCAAGGCCGAGCCCGAGAACGCTGACGCGTGGCTCGCGCTGGGGTACCTGAACCAGGAAATCGGAAAGAAGAAGGACGCAGTGGTCTCCTTCAGGAAGTTCCTGGAGCTGCGTCCTGAGGCGGAAAACAAGAAGGAGGTCGGCGACACGATCTACTTCCTCGAAGGCAACCAATGAGGGCGTCGTGCTGGATCTGAAGGAAGTCGCGAAGAATTTCGAAGCGGTGGTGGCCCGGCTCAAGACCCGGAGCGGCACCCTCGATCTGTCCCGTTTTCAGGAGCTCTTCGCCGAGCGCAGCAAGTTCTACAAGGAGCTGGAAAAGAACCAGGCCGAGAAGAACACCGCCCAGGAGGTCATGAAAGATCCCGCCAAGCGCACCGACGAGGTGAAGGCGCGCATGAAGGACCTGGGTGTGGTCATCAAGGACCAGGAAAACAAGCTCAAGGCGATCGAAGAAGAGCTCTTCGCGCAGATGATGATCGTGCCCAACGTGCCCCACGAATCGGTGCCGGTGGGAGCGGATGAAACGGGCAACAGGGTCGAGAAGACCTGGGGCGAGAAGCCCGCCTTCCTTTTTGCCCCCAAGCAGCACTTCGAACTCGGCGAGAAGCTGGGCCTGCTCGACTTCGAGCGCGGGGTCAAAGTGTCAGGGCCACGCTTCGCCTTCAGCAAGGGCGCGCTGGCGAGGCTCGAGCGGGCGCTCGTCTCGTTCATGATCGATGAGCACTGCAAGCGCGGGTACACCGAGCTGCTCCCGCCCTACCTGGTCTCCCGCGAGTCGATGACCGGCACCGGACAGCTGCCCAAGTTCGAAGACGACGCGTTCAAGACCGTCACCGGCCGCGAGCTCTTCCTCATTCCCACGGCCGAGGTGCCCGTCACCAACTTCCACGCCGATGAGATCCTCGAGGGGCCCCTGCCGGTGAAATACGTGGCCTTCTCGCCCTGCTTCCGCGCCGAAGCGGGGGCAGCGGGCAAAGACACCCGCGGGCTCATTCGCATGCACCAGTTCCACAAGGTGGAGATCGTGAAGTTCGCCCACCCGGGCAACTCACTCGAAGAGCTCACCTCGCTGGTGGAAGACGCCGAGAACATTCTAGAGAAGCTGGGGCTTCACCACCGCCGCACGCTGTTGTGCACCGGCGACATGGGTTTTGCCTCGCAGAAGACCTTCGACCTCGAGGTCTGGCTGCCCGGGCAAAACGCGTTCCGTGAGATCAGCTCCTGCTCCCACTTCGGCGACTTTCAGGCCCGCCGGGCGAAGATCCGCTTCCGCCCTGCCCCGGGGGAAAAGCCTCAGCTGGTGCACACCTTGAACGGGTCCGGCCTGGCCGTCGGCCGCACGGTGGTGGCGATTCTGGAGAACTATCAGCGCGAAGATGGCAGCGTCGGGTTGCCCGAAGTTCTGTGGCCGTACATGGGCGGTTTGAAGGAGCTCGTCACGGCAAGCTGAAAACCCTTTGCAGTCGCGAAGTAGTTGCTGTACTGGAGCGGCCCTCTGCCGTCCGAAGTGGGTCGTCAGGGGCGTCGGTCCACGCAGTCTGGAACAGTGGCCGAGCGGCTGAAGGCGGCGGTCTTGAAAACCGCAGACGCTGAAAGGCGTTCGTAGGTTCGAATCCTACCTGTTCCGTAGGGAGTGGCTGTAGAAGTGCAGTTCTTTGACAGGACGTCTCGTCATTTCGCTGTGGAGTGATGGCCGAGCGGCTGAAGGCGCAGGTTTGCTAAACCTGTATACGCGAAAGTGTATCGAGGGTTCGAATCCCTCTCACTCCGCAAATCGGTGTCGTTGAGAAGAAAAGCTCCGTTAGCTCAGCTGGATAGAGCGTTGGACTACGAATCCAAAGGCCGGAGGTTCGAATCCTCCACGGAGCGCAAGCAGGCCTCAAAACGATGACCACCGATGAAGAGTTCATGAGCGTTGCGCTCGAGCTTGCAGCGACTGCAGCGTCGATGGGCGAGGTGCCGGTCGGTGCGGTCGCTGTCAAAGACGGGCAGATCATCGGGCGTGGCTACAACCGCCGCGAAGTCGACCGAGACCCGTTCTCTCATGCCGAGTTCATCGCCATGCGTGAGGCCGCGACCGCGGTCAGAGCGTGGCGCCTGACGGGTGTCTCCATCTTCGTCACCCTCGAGCCCTGCGCGATGTGCGCCGGCGCTTTGGTTCAATCCCGGGTGACGCGATTGGTCTTCGGGGCCACTGACCCAAAAGCAGGCGCGGTGGGATCTCTTTACAACCTGGCAGTGGATCCGAGGCATAACCACCGGGTCGAGGTGACTTCGGGGGTGATGAAGGAAGCGTGCAGTCAGGCGCTCACGACTTTTTTCGCGGGTCTTCGTCGCGCGAACAAAACTGAATAGAGCAACAGAGCAATCTGGAGAGCTGGCCGAGTGGTCGAAGGCACCTGACTCGAAATCAGGCGTACCGGTAACGGTACCGTAGGTTCGAATCCTACGCTCTCCGCTGGCGCAGACACGGGCGCTTCGTTCGTTGGAGAGGTGGCCGAGTGGCTGAAGGCGCACGCCTGGAAAGCGTGTGTACCTGAAAGGGTATCGTGGGTTCGAATCCCACCCTCTCCGCTGTTAAGGAGTATGAGGTTTTCAAAGCAGCATCTTCTGGTCAGGGCAACGCGGGGCCGTGAACCCCGCCAGGTCCGGAAGGAAGCAACGGTAGCGTTACTTCGCGTGTGTCCTGGCCGTCCCTTTTGAGAGTCCCCGTGGTTGGCCTGGTGCCGCCGCGGGGATTTTCTTTTGCGCTTTTTTACCGTTCGAAGAGCGAGGCGAGCCCGCGCTGCTCCACGAGGCGGAAACCCGCGGCTTCGAAGGCCGCCTTCGAGGCTGCATCGCGGGGCTTTTCGGCGTCGCTGCCGTTGCTCCAGTAGACGCCGCGATTGAAGCGCGCGTCGCGGGCGGCCAACTGAAAGCAGCCGTCCTGGGGGAAATCGCAAGGGCACCAGGGCACGTTCTGGCCCAGGTAGAAGAAACCCGGCGAGCCCCACATGCCTTCGTTCATCAGCACGTAGCCGGTGACGCCCTTGCTGGCCTTCACGGTGAGCTGAAACTGCTCTTTGCGCTGCACGTCGTAGGGCGAGGGGAAGAGGAAGAAGAACGCGCCTGACGCGACGATTACCCCCACCAGCACCCGGTTCGCCACGCGGCCCGACGAGGCCTTTGCTGCCCAGGCCACGAAGGTGGGCGCGGCGGCCACGGTCAGCAGGATGAGCGAGGGGTAGAGAAACCGGTCTTCTTTGTGCGCGGTGGCCGAGAGAATCACCGCGTAGCCGAGCGCCGCGGCGATGAAGATCGAGGGCCTCTTGGTGCCGGGCTCGAGCAGCAGAAAACCGAGCGCGGTGACGGCGAGCAACCCGAACCACGCAGAGGCTGCGTTCATCGAGGGATACCGGGTGGAGATCACCGCCATCGCCACGGCGAGCACCAGCACCGTCGACGCGGGGCCCAGGCCCCTATCGCGGCGCGCGGTGAAGAACAGCCCGATGAACGCGAAGGGCGCCAGGAGCAGCCGGGGCACGTAGGTCCACCAGGGTTGGGCCCCGAACTGGGCGGCCGCGGAACCCGAGACGACATTGAAGCGCACGTAGTGAATGAGCGAGTGGAACCAATCGCCCCAGGTGAGCTTGTCGAGCAGGCCCAGCCCCAAGGCGACCACTAGACCGCCCAACGCCGCGAGCGCGAAGGTGCGCCAGCGCCGGGTGATGAGCAGCCAGAGCATCGCCGGCACGATCACCGCCGCCGAGCCGTAGCGGGTGACCTGCGCGAGACCGAGCAGCGCCCCACCCCACACCCACCAGCCTGGCTTCGTTCCCTGGTCGTCGAGCCGCTCCAGACCCCACACCAGGAACGCGGTGGAGAACGCCTCAGACATGGTGCGGCCGCCGAACCAGACCAGCGGGCCATAGAGCGCCACCAGCCACAGGCACGCGCGCGCCATGGGAACGCTCACCCGGCGGGCGGCCACCCGCCACACCGCTCCGAGCATCGCCACGTGGAGAAAGAATTGCGGCACCTCGGCCAAGACGCGCCGCCCCATCACCGAGCTGACGCCGATGAGATCGCCGGCCTTGAACAACGCCGCCAGAAGCAGGGGCACCGCGTGGTTGCGAATGCCCCAGGGCTGCGGGGCGGTGGCGGCGTTGGGGGGCACCTGCCACTCCCAGGGCACGATGCCAAAGCCGTAGGCGCGGTGAAGGGCTATCTCGAGCGATTGAAACAGCTCGTCGGGGTGCAGGCGGCCCAGCAGCAGCAGCGCGTGGAGCGCCGCGGGCAACGCCGCGATGGCGATCTCCGCCCAGGGCGTGCGCGGCTGCGAGGCTTGAGGCGACGTCATTTTCGCGAAAACGAATAGCACGCGCTCCCGGTGGTTGAACGGCTACAACCGAGGCTCCGATGAACGCCTGCCAGCACTGCGGGAGAGAACACCCGCCCGGAGCCCCGAAGTGTCCGGCGACGGGCGAGTCGATGCAGTCGCCTGGGCTGGTCGGCACGCGCGTCGATAGGTACCAGCTGGGCAGGTTGCTGGGCTCGGGCGGCTTTGGCTCGGTCTACCTCGCGACGCACGTGCACACCGACAGCACGGTCGCCCTGAAGCTGCTCAAACGCAGCCTGGGGGCCGATCAGCAGATGCTCCAGCGTTTCTTGCGAGAAGCGCGCGCGGCGGCGTCGGTGGGCAGCGAACACATCGTGCGGGTGATGGACGCGGGGCTCTCGACCGACGGCCAGGCGTTCCTCGCGCTCGAATTTCTCGACGGGCTCGATCTCAAGGAACTCAACGCGCAGCAGGGGCCGCTGCCTGTGCTGCGGCTGGTGATGGTGGTGCTGCAGGCGCTCGAGGCGCTCTCGGCCGCGCACGCCAAAGGCATCGTTCACCGCGACATGAAGCCGGCCAACGTCTTCGTGGTGCGCAGGCGTGATGAACGCGGCGTCGAGCGCGACTTCGTCAAGCTGCTCGACTTCGGCATCTCGAAGATGCACGGCGACGCGGCCACGTCGGGGCTGACCATGACCGGCGTGGCGATGGGAACGCCTTCGTACATGGCGCCCGAGCAGTTCTTCGACGCCCGCAGTGTCGATGCGCGCGCCGATCTCTATTCGGTCTCGGCGATGCTCTACGAGCTGCTCTCGGGGAAGCTGCCGTTCGACGCCGAGAGCTATGCGCATCTGATCGTCAAGGTGCGCACCGAGCAGGCGCCGCCGCTCAACCAGATCGCGCCCAACGTGCCGGTGCCGCTCGCGCAGGTGGTGATGGTGGGTCTCGCGAAAGAACCGCAGCAACGGTGGCAGTCGGCGCGTGAGTTCGCTGATGCGTTGCGATCTGCGATCGGGCTTCCGCAGCCGGGGAGCACGCCCGCGTTCCTTCCGTCGCACAGTGGCTCTTCTTTCCAACCGGGGCCGGTGGAGGGACTGGAGAAGACGCACACTCCGCAGCCTGCGACTCCGGCGGCGTGGGTGGTGCCTTCGACGGGCTCGGCGAATACGGGATTGCCGCTCGCGGTCACCCCGCCCCCGCCGCAGCAGCAGCAGCAGCCTGCGAAGAGCTCGGGGCTCAAGTGGGTGTTGATCGTGCTGGGCGTGTTGTTCGTCGCGGGTGGGTGCTGCACGTGCGGTGTCATCGCGAACGCGGCGGCTTCGGAGAATGACGAGGTGGTGCAGCCTGTGCCTGCGCCGAGTGTCGTGCCCGTCGAGCCTGATGCTGAGGTCGGTGAGCCCGATGGAGAAGAAGCGGTTGAAGAAGAGACCACGCCTCCGCCGCCTCCTCGCCGGCCCCGCCCCAAACCGAATTAGGCCCTCACCCTCACGGGAGAGGCGGCGCTGGGGTGCGCAGCTTGAGCAGCGCCTGCACCACGGCGCCGTCGGCCGCGGGCGCCAGATCGACCATCGCTGAGTCGAGCTGCGAGAGCCGATCGAGCAAGGTCACCGCCAACGCCTGCGCCGTGAGCGCGCGCCGCGGATCGATGTCCGTCACCAAACGTGGCTGGATCAGCTCACGCCGCAGCTGACCGACGTCGAGGAACACCGACACATGCCCCGGCCCAAAAGCGCCATCGAATCGAGCCGCGAGCGCGCGGGCAAGCTCGACCGGCTCGCGTTCATCGATGGCTGACCCCGCCCTGGCGAAGAGCGACTTCTCGGTGAGCGCGACCTCGAGCGGCCGGCCCCTCAGCGGACCGCGCCAGACCCGCGGCTGCTTCTCGCGGTTCTTCGTGAGCGACAGATCCCACCTCTGGGCCAGCGCATCGACGAACGCCTCGATCGGCTCGGCGGTGATGACCTTCGCTTCGAAGAAAATCGTTCCCTGAGGGCTCGGGCGACCGTTGCCCTGCAGCGTGCTGCGCACGAAGCCAGGCACGTCGGCGTAGACACACAGCTCGAACAGACCCGCGAAGGCCGAGATCACCCGGTCTCCATCGGTCCCCTGCGCGAGCAACTCGAGCTCGAGCTGTTTGCGGCGCGGCGTCCCCGGGGTGCCGAGCACGAGGGCCGCGAGCTCTGAGGGTGGAACGCTCGCCGACGCCACCAGCACCGGGCCTTCCGGCGCGTGACTCAGGAAATGAAGACCGCTCGGGTGCGTGGGCACCGCCCACAACGGGGCTGCGCCGTGAAGGCGGCCTTCCAGCCGTGCCTCGTCGCCCGCGATGCGGACCGCGGCGGTGGCAAAGCGCCAACTCAGCGCCTCGGGTGCGCGGGAGAAAATCACCAGCCCCCCGCTGGGAAGTTGATCGAGCGCCGTGGCCACCACGCCGTCGGTCTCGAGGCCCTGCGCCGAAGCGGCCGCGATGCGGGTCTGCGCCGAGGGCAGCCGGCCCGTGAGGGGCGTATCGACCGCGTAGAGCGCGCCGCGATCCACGAAGACGTCGAGAGCACGGTTTTCCTGCTCGAAACGCCACAGGCCCTGCACAGGCGTGATGGGCGACCAACCGCGAACGAGCAGCCACGCCTTCAACGACTCGAGCGCCCTGGGGCCGTCGACGATGCCCACCACGCACAGCCGCGTGTCTTCCGTGTCGGCCCACGCGAAGGTGGCCAGACCCTCGCGCGGGTCGACCCAGCCTGAGGTGCCCGCGCTCGCCTGCTCGAAAGCCCAGCCGAGCAAGGGCGAACCATCGAGCCAGGCCTGGGTGCTTTCCGGCCCGGCCATGCGTTCGCCAAAGTCGATCGCCGGAGCGAGGTCCTCGAGGCCACGGGCGATCACCGCGAAGCGCGCGTCGGGCGGCACCAGGTGAAACGCGGCCCGCGGCGAGACGATGAGGGTCAGCTCTTCGCGCAGCGACTCACCCTCGAACCCTCGCACCACGTAGCGCCCCGCCTTCGCGAAGGCGTGGGTGGTCTGAGTGGCGATGACGGGTGGTGTTGCGTCACCGAAGTCCCACCGCCGCGCCGTGTCGGCAGCGAAGGGCACCTCGAGCCCCGCTTCGACGGGTGTCTCGCGCGCCTCGACGTGAACCAAGCGGACGCAGCCGCTGAGCCCGAGCAGGATCGCGAGCAGCCCGCCGCGGATCAGAACTCGAAGCCCAGACCGAACATGAAGTGAGCCGAGCTGAGATCGAAGCCGCGCGCCACGGGGTCGAACAGGTTCATTTCCTGAATGGTGCCTTCGGCGAAGATGTACGTGTGGTTCACGCCCACGCTGCTGTCGAAGTCGCGCGAGAGCCGCTGATCGAGGAAGTCGAGCTCGAGCGAGAGGCCGAGCACGCCCGCGAAGCCGAACTTCACGCCTTGAGCGCGTTCGGTGCCGACAATCTCGATCTTGCCGCCGTTGACCACCCACCAGGGCATCACCACGAATGCGCCCTTGGCGTACGGCACCAGGGGAATGTGGAACTTTTCCTTCGCCCAGTCGAACCGATACACCAGCAACGCCTTGATGGGCACGATGTGCAGACCGGTGCTCTGCTCCACGCGCTCCAGGGTCACCGCGTCGATGGAGCGGCCGTACTTTTCCGCGTAGCCCAGCGAGACGCCACCCGCGAGCGAGCCGAATTTCTGGAAGAACTGGTAGTCGACCTCGAGCTCACCCAGGAGCATCGGACCGCCGCCGAACACCGTGTAGTAAGGGCGTTGCGCTTTCTCGAGGTCCATGAACGGACGGTCGAGCAGCGGCGTGTACGGAGAGAGCTTCACCTCGAGGAACATGGTGCGAGGGGACTCGAGGCGCTTCTTGGTGCCAGAGACTTCGAAGACGGGAGACGCGCCGCTGAGCTCGAGGCCCTGGGCGAAGGCCTCCGAAGCGAACAGGGCGCAGACGAGGGTCAGTGAGGTCTTCATGTCAGGAGTCCTTCCTTACCTGCTTGCGTGCCCGACGGAAGGCCAGGGCCAGCAGCAGCAGCGGCATCACGCCTGCGCTGGTGGAGCAACCGCCTGCGTTCGTGCCGCCGTCGGCAGCCCAGACGCCGAAGAAACCGATGGTCTTGATGGGCGTCATCGTGATCTCAGCCGAGGGATCGCTCGAATTGCCCGCCGCGTCACGGGCACGAAGTCGCACGAGGTAGGACACGCTGTTTTCCAGCTTGTCACCGCGGATGGAGCGCTTGCTGGAAGCACCCTCGGCGATTTGACGGAAGTCGGCATCGGTCGGGCTCTTGGCCTCGAGAATCACGATGGTGGTGTCGCCGTCGACGGTGAACGTCACCTTCACCGCTTCGTCTTGCGAGGTGTTGCCTTCGATGGTCGGCGGCGCCGGAGGCTGGGTGTCGTAGACCAGCTTGAGCGAACGGGCCGTGGTGGTGGTCTGCTGGGAGCAACCGCTCGCCTGATTGGCGATCTTCACGCTGCCGCAGACCCGATGGATGATGGTGGTTTCGGTGGTGCCGCAGGGGGCGTTGATGCCGCCATCCGCCAGGGGGCCGGTCTTGAAGCCGGGCAGCTCGGCAATCTTCACGTTGAAGATCGCCATGCGCGGCGCACTGTTGAGAGTGATCGGATCCACGTTTGCGTAGCGCGTGTCACCCGAACCGGGATCTTCGCCGCACTCACCCGCAGTCGACCACAGCTTGAGTGGCTGTTGGACACAGTTGTCAAACTGGTTCATCAAGGTGTTCGACCACGTCAGGGTCAGCGGCTCGTTGCACTGCGCGGAACCGAAGGTGTACGTGTCGAGGTTGGGGTCGTCGACGCGATGAATTGCGATGAGAGAGAGCACTTGCATCTGCTGCGCGAACGCAACCGAGCCGGCGAGAAACGTACACAGCGTGGCGAGGCGCAGCGTCATGAGGGGCTCACTTTTGAGCAAGTTGAAGGCCAGCGACAGGACCCCTCAAGCTGCTGAAATCGCAGAGGATTCACGTTCGGGGCTGCCCGAACGACTGACATTTTGTCACGTGCGGTTGGCGAGTTTGAGCGCGAGGTCGACAGCGGTGTCAGCGGCGCGGAAGACGTTGTCGGTGGCCGCCACCAGCTGAACGCGGGTGCCGAGCGCGCGCACACGGCCGACGTGGGTGGTCGCGTCGTCGGTGGTGAGCATGGGCATCGGGTAGATGTTCTGCGCCGGATCGTCGAGCAGCTTGAGGCCCGGCTCTTCTCTGAGCAGCGCGCGAATGCCATCGGCGTCGACGGGCCGGCCGAGGTGCGCCGAGAGCACCAGGGTGAGGCCGTGGTAGGTCGGCACGGTCAGCGCGGTCGCGGTCAGTGCGGGCAGCGTGTCGCCGCTCCAGATGCGCGCGGCTTCCACTAAGACATGGCGCTCGGCGTCGCAGAGCGGCCCTTCGAAGCCACCCATCGCGGGGATCACGTTGAAGCCGATGCGATGCGGGAAGATCTCGACCTCGGGATCCTTGCCGTTCATCAGGGCGGCGGTCTGTTTCGAGAGCTGCTCCTGGCCTTCCTGACCACGTGAAGCGGTGCCGAAGAGCATGGTGACGTCGGCAAACACGAGCCCGAACTTCGCACGCAACGGGGCCAGCACGGACAGCAGCGCCTGGGTGGCCGGGTTGGCGATGGCCACGATGCGGCCGGCAAACGGGCGATCGAGCACGCCGTCATTCACGCCCGGCGCGACGAGCGGCACGGTGGTGTCGACGCGGTAGGCACCGGAGAGATCGACCACCCAGGCGCCCTGCTGCTGCGCTTGCTGACCGAGCCTTCGCGCGACGTCGGGGGGCGTGGCGAGGATGACGGCCTGCACGCCGCGAAACGCATCGGGGCCCGGTTTCTCGGTGGGGAGCGTCTCTTCTTCGTACTCGAGCTCTTCGGCTTCAGAACGTTCGCTCGAGAAGAAACGCACCTGGTCGGGCTCGACGTCGTGGAGCTGCAACGAAGCGATGATCTGCCGGCCGACGGTGCCACTGGCACCCACGACGGCGATGACGGGATCGGACATGTCAGTCCTCTTTCAGGCGCGCCTTCGGCTCGACGCCGGGGAGCGGTGGGAACTTCGGGTTCTCTTCGGCTCCGGAGCCGCGGATGTAGTGCGGTTCGAGGGCGTAGAGCGCTTCTGCGCTGAAGGTGGTGGGGAGGGTGGCCAGGCGCGCGAGACAGACGGCCGAGGGAACAAGGGGGCCGGGCAGGAAACTGGCAGGGGGAACACCGAGCGCTTCCAGAGGGGCACGCCAATCCGTCAATGCGGGCCCGATCATCCGAGCGTCGGGCGACGCTTTCAGAGCCTCGGCCACCTGAGCGAGCGTCATCGAGATCTCACGAACTCCCGTTTCCTGCAAAGCGAGGGGATGGGCCGAACGCGTGTACCGCCCCACATACAACTCACCTTTCTTCACCACGGCGCAGCAGAAGAGCTCGGTTTCCATCGGCCCCTCGAGAGCGAGCGCAGCAAGCGAAGAGACGCCCGCGATGGGC
>JAYTAT010001016.1:0-2552 GCA_043737315.1 Archangium sp. | reverse complement strand
GGTTCGCGAAGCGCGGGCGCGCAGCCATCGGGTCCATCAGCACCAGCGGCGTGGGCAGGGTGTCGAGGATCGCCTCGAGCCAACGTTGCTGACTGAGCGCTGCTTCCTTCTCCCGCTCCAGCAGCTTGCGGGTGTGCTCACGCGCTTCCTGCTCACGCAGTTGTTCTGCCACCCGGCGCACTTCGGCTGTCTTCTGGGCGAGCTCGACGAAGACAGCGACCTTGCTGCGCAAGATGGTCGGCTCGATGGGTTTGATCAGATAGTCGACCGCCCCCACCTCGTAGGCCTGGAAACGCGGCATCTTCCCTTCATCGATGCCGGTCAGGAAGATGATCGGCGTCTTCGCTGAACGTTCACGGCCGCGGATGATGCGGGCGCACTCGAAGCCATCCATCTCGGGCATCTTCACGTCGAGGAGGATCGCCGCGAAGTCGTACGTCAAGACCAACCTCAGTGCATCGCGCGCCGAGGAGCCCTTGAACAGGCGCTGGTGAAGGCCCGACAACACGGCCTCGACCGCCAGCAGGCTTCCTTCATCGTCGTCGACGATGAGAACGTTGACCTGCGGCTCCATCACGCCTCCGCAGTCGGCAGGTGACCCTGAGAGGCCATCGCCGGAGCGCGGGGAGCGAGCCACACCCGCAGCACCGAGGTGAGTTTGTCGACATTCACAGGCTTGGCGATGTAGTCCGACGCGCCCGCCGCCAGGCACTTCTCGCGGTCACCCTTCATGGCCTTCGCAGTGAGCGCCACCACGGGGAGATCAGCCCACGCCTTTCGCGCCCGGATGGCCCGGGTCGCCTCGTAACCATCCATCTCCGGCATCATCACGTCCATCAGCACGAGATCGACCGAGGGGTTCTCTTCCAGCCGCTTGAGCCCTTCGGGCGCGCTCTCGGCGTGCAGCACCCGAATCTCGTGATGCTCGAGCGCCGCGGTGAGCGCGAAGATGTTTCGCACATCGTCGTCGATGACCAGCACGGTGCGGCCCGCCAGCTGAGGGTCGGTGGCGAGCGCCAGGCGCACCAGCGACTGTTGCCCGAAAGGAATCGCCCCCAGGGGGCGGTGCAGGTAGCGGGTCACCAGCTCGAGCAACCGCTCCGGGGTGCGCGCGAAGGTCGCAACCCACTGCGCCTGCGGGTTCATCGCCCAGCGCCACTCTTCTGCGGGGTCGCCCGTCTCGGCGAAGAACACCACCGGCGGCCGTTGCGCAGGCGCCAGCTCGAGCTCGGTCAAGGTACGCAGCAGCGAGCGGGCGCTCGGATCCGCCTCCTGGAGCGCCACCACCAGGCAGTCGTAACGGGTCTGCGTGCAGCGCTGCGCGACCTCTTGAATGGTCTGCACGGTCTCCACCGTGGTGTTGGGCTCGGCGAGCATGGTCTTGAGCCCGGTGAGCTGATCCTTGCGCGGGTCGAGCACCAGCACCGCCCGGGCCGAATCACCGGCGTGTTTGGCCACGCGCGACAGCAGCTGCGCAAACCCTTCCGGCGTCAAGGGCAGCACGCCCGCTGCGCCGCCAGCCAGCAGGCGCGAACGATCTTCAGGCGCAGGCGTACCCATCATGAACACGGGCAGGTGGCGCACCGAGACGTCGCGTTTGAGGCGATCGAGCGCGATGAAGCCGTCGCGGCCCGGCAACGCGAGATCGACCACCAGGCCCACGATCTCCGCGCCTCGCGCCGCTTCGATGATGCCGTCGATGTGATCGATGATCTGCAACCGCAGGCTGTGCGCCAGGGCCAGCTCGCGTGCAGCCGCCGCGTCTTCCGGGTGTTCGGTCACCATCAGCAACGACTTGCCCACGGGTTCTGCCGGGGTCGCGGCGCGGCGCAGGCTGTCGAACGGGGTGCGCGGCCCCTCACCGCGCTGCAACGGCGGTCGCGGTGAAGGCGAAGGCAGGAGCAGCTCGGGGTTGGCGCGGTCCTGCCGCGAGCGGTACCGCTCTGGCAGAAAGAGGGTGAAGGTGCTGCCGGCGCCCACTTCGCTCTCCACCGACAACTCGCCGTTGAGCACCTGCGCCAGCTCGCGGCTGATCGACAGGCCCAGGCCCGTGCCGCCGTAACGCCGGCTGGTGGTGCCGTCGGCCTGCTGGAACGCCTCGAAGATGAGGCGGTGTTTCTCGCGGGGAATGCCGATGCCCGTGTCGGTGACGCTGAAGCCGAACACCGCGCCGCCGCCGCCGAGCAACGACGCGTTCTCGTGAGAAAAGCCGTCTTGCGCGGCGAACACCTCGAGCACCACGCTGCCCTTGTCGGTGAACTTGAACGCGTTGCTCAGCAGGTTTCGCAGCACCTGCTGCAGGCGCTTGGGGTCGGTGAGCAGCGTGGGGGGCAGCGCGGGGTCGATCTCGGTGCGGAAGACGAGGTTCTTCTTCTCGGCCAGCTGACGGAAGCTGCGCTCGACGAAGTCGTTGATGTCGAGCAGGCGCACGGGGCTGACGTTGACGGCCACGGTGCCCGATTCGATCTTCGCAAGATCGAGGATGTCGTCGATCAGCTCGAGCAGCTCAGTGCCGGCCGAGTTGATGGTGCGCGCGAAGTCGACCTGCTTGA
>JAYTAT010001015.1:0-2552 GCA_043737315.1 Archangium sp. | reverse complement strand
CGGCGATCGCCAGCTGCACTTCGCTGCCGGTGCCGATGATGATCACCTTCGCAGGGCCATTCGATTCGGCCAGCACGTACGCGCCGCGGTGCAGGCCTTTGGCCGACCCCAGCTTCGTGCGATCGAAGGTGGGCACCTTTTGCCGGGTCAGCACCAACCCCGTGGGGCCCTTCGTGCGCTGAACCGCGAACAACCACGCCTCGGCTGACTCAGCGGCATCCGCAGGCCGCATCGTGGTCATCCCGGGGATCGCGCGCACTGAAGCGAGCTGTTCCACCGGCTGGTGCGTCGGGCCATCTTCACCCAACCCAATCGAGTCGTGCGTCCACACGTGCACGACCGGCAAGTGGTTCATCGCCGCCAGGCGCACCGCCGGCCGCATGTAGTCGACGAAGCAGAAGAACGTCGCGGTGAAGGGCCGCACGCCCCCGTGGTACGCCATGCCGTTGGCCACCGCGGCCATCGCGTGTTCACGCACGCCGAAGTGAATGTTGCGGCCCTTGCCCGACTGCCCATCGAAGCTGCCACCGTCTTTGATGGTGGTCTTGGTCGAGCCGCTCAGATCCGCGTCACCGCCGATGAGCTCAGGCAGCACCCTGGCCAGCGCGTTGAGCACCGTACCCGCAGCCGTACGCGTCTCGACCGGCGTACCCGCGGGGAAGGTGGGCAGCGCCGCTGCGAGCGCATCGGGAAGATCGCCCCGCTGCACGCGCTCGAACTCGCCGGCCAGCGCGGGGTGCGCCGTGCGGTACGCCGCGAACCGTTTCGTCCACTCGGCCTGCGACGCTTCGCCCTTCGTCACCGCGAGGCGGAAGTTCGAAAGCGCCGTCTCGGGGATGAAGAACTTCTCTTCGAAGTTCCAACCGAGCGCCTTCTTGGTGAGCACGATCTCGTCGTTGCCCAGCGGGCTTCCGTGCGACGACGCCTTGCCGCCCTTGTTGGGCGAGCCGTAGCCGATGGTGGTCTTCACCACGATCATCGTGGGCTTTCCGGTCTCTGCCTTCGCCGCAGTCAGCGCCGCGTCGAGCGCCGCCAAATCAGTGTTGCCGTCTTGCACGTGCAGCACCTGCCAACCCCACGACTCGTAACGCTTGGCCACGTCTTCGGTGAACGAGAGCTTGGCCGGCCCATCGAGCGTGACGTCATTCGAGTCGTACAGACAGATGAGCTTGCCGAGCTTGAGGTGACCTGCGAGCGAGGAGGCCTCCATCGCCACGCCTTCCATCACGTCGCCATCACCCACCAGGCAATACGTGTGGTGATCGACGACCGTGTGCCCGGGCTGATTGAAGCGGGCGGCCAGCGCGCGCTCCGCCAACGCCATGCCCACCGCGTTCGCGTGGCCCTGACCCAGCGGCCCCGTGGTGGCCTCCACGCCGGGCGTCATGAACGCCTCCGGGTGGCCGGGCGTCTTCGAGCCCCACTGGCGGAAGTTGAGAACGTCGTCCTTCGAGAGCGGATAGCCGGTGAGGTGGAGCAGGCTGTAGAGCAGCATCGAGCCGTGGCCGGCCGAGAGCACGAACCGATCGCGGTCAGCCCATTTGGGGTTCGTCGGGCAGTGCTTCAGGTGCTTCTGCCACAGCACGTACGCCATCGGAGCGGCGCCCAGCGGCAACCCGGGATGCCCCGACTCGGCCTTCTGGACGACGTCGATCGCCAGCGTGCGAATGGTGTTGATGCACAGCGTGTCGAGCTCGGTGGAGGCAGCGGTCATGCACCGGCCTCTAACCCAACTCGAGTGCGCTCATCAGCTCTTCAGTGACCGTCCCCGGCCAGGTAGCTGAGGATCACTTCGTCGAGGCTCTTTTCGCTGATCAGGTCTTCCCCGAAGAGCGTCTCGACGCCGATGTTGTTTTCCCGAGGCACTTCTTTGAGCTCACGTGCGGCCGTCACTTCGGGCGGCAGAATCTTGGGGCTCGCGGGCGCAAGATTGGTGAGCGGCAACGGAGCGACCGGCTTGGGAACCACGGGCGCGATGATCTTCGCCGCTTCGACAGCCAGCTCGCCGGGCTGATACGCGGTCGCGCTGCGATCGACGTTGTCGTAGGTGCCGTTGACGAGGTTTCGCAGCATCTGCTTGTGCTGCTCTTCCATCATGTCGCGCACGAGCTCGGGGAGATTCTCGCTCTTGACGATGTCGGTGTACGACGCCTTCTTGGTGGCGAGGATGTTCCCGCCCACGAAGAGGTGCGTGATGATGTGCGGGTTTGAGGCGCCGGAGTCCTCGGTCTGCACGTGGTAGACCTTCCCCTTGTGTTTGATGTTGTGGTTGAAGCCGGTAACTGCCTTTTCGAACGTCTTCACCATGTGGGGGCCCGGAGCGGCAGGGTACCAGTAACGCCACACTCTCTGAAGCTTTCCGCCGCTCTGCGAAAGTCGTCAGTCGAGTTCAGGCTGATTAAACGGGCGGGCTCTTGAGCCTCGATGGTGTCGAGGCGCACCGAGCTCACCAGCTCTCTCAACGAAGGGTTGCCGTCGAGCCGCGGTGCCCAGTCGAAGCACAGCTCACGGCGGTAGATGCCCACCAGCGGCTCGAGCTGGCCCCGGCGGGT
>JAYTAT010001014.1:0-2554 GCA_043737315.1 Archangium sp. | reverse complement strand
AACCGAGGAGGCCTCGTCTGGATTGGGCCCCGCTTCATCAACGCACCTTCGGAACCGACGTGCTGCGATGCCCCTGTGGTGGCCGCCGCACCATCAGGTGCCTCCACTCCACCCGCAAGCAGGCCGAGGCGCGCCTGCCCGAACTCGGCGTCGCGCTCCCCTCGCGGGTGCTGCCTCCGGCCACCGCTCCACCTCAGTTGCCCCTCGCGATGTGAAGGACACCGCCCGCTTCACGCCGACCACGGCCGTTGCGTCACAGGTGTGTCCGGCCGGGGCGTCGAGGAGTGGAGCAGCACATGGAGCTGAGCCGTTTCGGGTGACGTGAGCCGGTGGCGAAGGACACATCGACCTCCGTCCTCGGCTGCGGCTCGTGTCCGGGATGCAAAAGCCCACGCAGCATTCCGCATCCATTGCGCAGGTCACACTTGCGGCCCTGCATGTCGCGGATCGGCAGATGCTGATGTTGCAGGTGCCTTCACAACGATCGCTCTGTTCGTGCACGAGCCCGCGGTCGTCGCGCACGAGGTGGAGCGGCAGAGGTTGCCGATGCCGCTCTTGAGCCAGGCCACCACCCGAAACGCGAGCTCTTCATCACCGGTCGCGGCGATCTCGTCGAACACGGGCTCGGGCATGAGGAAGAGCACCAGCCGGTGGATCGAGCAGATCCCCAGCCAGGTTTCGAAGCCCAGCTCGGCGCAGCGCTGACCAGTCAGCGTGTCGATCAGCCGCTCGGCGAGCAACTGGCCACCTGCCGTGCCCTGCTCGAGCCACTCATCGCTGAGCACCGCGAGCAGCCTTCCCTGCTCATCGGTGAGCTTCGCCCGTCTGTTGGGCTTCCAGCGGGGCGATGGCGGTCGAGTCAGACAAGAACGCTCAGTGCAGGAGGTCGAAGGGGCGCTGGAAGGAGAGCTGCACGATGGCGGGATACTTCAGTTGGCCTCCATCGGCGCCGGTCACGATGAAGTGCTGATACACGGGCGTGCGCACCGAGAGGCTCAAGGTGGCGCCGCCCACGGTCCAGGAAGCCGAGAGCCCCAGGAGCACGTCGGTGCGCCCCACGTTTCCGTCCTGCTCCACGACCCCGTTCCAGCGCTCGGGCAGCTCGGTGAGGCTCTCCGCCGTCGCCCCCAGCTGGAGCACGGGGAGAAGCGTGAAGTCGACCGCCACCCCGCCGCCGAACCGCGAGCCGGCCTGGAACGACCTCGGGCTCACAGAGAGCGTGAGCTGCGCCTGGCCATAGAGCCGCGCGGTGACTCGCTCCCACGCGTAGGAGAGCTCCAGGCCCAGCAGCGGGTCGACCGTGCCGGTGCCGAACTGAACGTGTTGATGCTCGAGGCCTGCGCGGCCTGCGGCGAAGGGGTTCTCCTCGGTGCGGCCCAGAGGCAGCGTGAGGCCTGCGCGTGCCGCCAGGGAGAACGCCCCGAAACGCTGCCGGAATCGAGCGCTGAGCCAGAGGTCGCCGAGGCCCACCAGCGTCTCGTTGCGGTGGTGAATGTC
Source organism: Archangium sp. (assembly GCA_043737315.1). GTDB lineage: Bacteria > Myxococcota > Myxococcia > Myxococcales > Myxococcaceae > Archangium_A. The sequence continues at coordinate 1,057 of JAYTAT010001014.1, read as the reverse complement.
GCGGTGATCAGGGACGAAGGCGGTGCCGTCGAGGCTCCGGTACACGATGGTGGTGCCGCTCAGGCGGAACGGAAGCTGGAGCTCGGCCGACAGCCAGTCGGTGAAACCGTACTCGGCCTGCAGCCGCAGCTCGGCGATCCAGAACTGTTGATCATGCGTCTGCCGTGGCTCGTCGCGTACCGCGCAGACCGGGCCGATGTCAGGGCAGGAGATGCCGTGCTGCACGCGCACGGTGGTGCCCAACAGCCGCGCTCCCACCAGGAGCGTGCCGCGTTTCAATTCAGTCGTTGCAGACCCCCCGACCGGGAGGTTGGGATTGCTTCAGCCCGCTCAGGCGTCAGCGAGGCGGGGCACGAAGCCGAGCGCCAGGCCGAACAGCAGCCACCAGGTCTTCATCGGGAGGCCTCCTTGATGGCCGCCTCGAGCGCCGGCAGGTCGAGGCCGCTGAGGCGCTTGATCACCTGGCCATCGCGGCCGAACACCACGAGGTGCGGCAGGGTGGTGGCCTGGCTGAGCTGCTCCTTTGAAAGCGGCGTGTCCCACGAGATGACGTTGAGCTTGCGCAGCGCCACATCACTGCGGCGGCTCACCACCCCGTACATGAAGAGATCCACCTTGCGGCAGGGCGCGCACCAGTCGGCGTAGAAGTCGAAGACCGTCACCTTGCCCTTCACCGCGCGCGGCGCCAGCTCGCCGACCGCTTCCCCGGTGCGCGCCAGCCACTGCAGGTCTGCGCCGGCGGGCAAGGTCGGCAGCGCGTCGAAGGTGAGATCGGGGTGACAGATGAGGCACTGTGACTCGGGTACGGCGTGCTCAGCGCACCAGTCTCCCAGCTTGCGGAACTCGGCGACCAGCTCCGGGTGGTGCAGCACGCAGGCCTTCCCGGGCACCCGGTGGCTGCACAGTGGATCGCCGGCGGCCTCCAGTGTCTTGCTGCTCATCGTGCCGTGAGGAGCGGGGGAGGCGGCGCAGTGGGTCAGCGCGCAGAAGAGAAGCAGTCGGTGCATGCACATGCTCCTAGCGTGGGAGCTCGGCTGAGGGCGAGCAGGCATTGTCT
>JAYTAT010001013.1:0-2555 GCA_043737315.1 Archangium sp. | reverse complement strand
GAGTGCTTGAAGCGCGTGCTCGAGCTCTCGCCCGACCACCTGCCCACCATGCGCAACCTGGGCCGGCTCTACGAGCGCGGCGGCAAGTGGCAAGACCTGCTCGATCTCAACGAATCAGAGACCCGGCTCGTGAGCGATACCAAGCAGGTCGTCTCGCTGGCACATCGCAACGCGGAGATCCTCGAAGAGCACCTCAAAGACCGCCCCGCCGCCATTCAGGCCTGGGAGCGGGTGCTGCAGCTTTCCCCCGCGTATCTGCCTGCGCTCCGTGCGCTGGGCCGGCTCTACGGCCAGGACGGCCGTTGGGACGCGCTCATCAAGATGTACCGGGCCGAGGCCGAGACCGCGCCTTCCACCGAGCAGGCCGCCAGCCTGGTGCAGAAGGTCGGCGAGCTGTTCGAGCAGAAGGTGAAAGATCTGAGCGAGGCCATCTCGTCGTACCGCGAGGTGCTGACGCTCGCGCCCAACCACGTGCCCGCGCTGCGTTCACTTGCGCGCATCTACCGCACGCAGGGCGACTGGGAGTCGCTCATCGAGATCCTCCGCGCTGAAGCGGCGAACCGGAGCGATCCCACCGAGCGCGCCAACGCCATCTTCCAGTCGGCGGCGATCTGGGAAGACCAGCTGCAGAAGCCCGAGGCCGCCATCGAGGCGTACCACGAGGTCTTGCGGCTCGCGCCCAACCACACCACCGCGCTGCAGCAGCTCGAGCGGCTGCTCACCACCAAGGACGACGTGAAGGAGCTGATCGTGCTCCTCGATCGTCAGACGCAGACCGGCACCGACGCCGCGAAGATCGGCGCATGGCTCAAATTGGCCCGGCTGTATCTCGATCGCATCAACGAGCCCACCCGCTCGGCCACCTGCTGCGAAGCGGCGCTCGCCCTCGACGAAGACAACCTCACCGCGTTGCGGCTGCTCGAGCGCATTCGCGCCAACGACAAGCCCCGCCGCGCTGAGCTTCGTGCGCGCATTGCCGAGGTCATCGGTGACGACAAGCTCGCCGCGGCGATCAAGCTGTCGAACGTCGAAGCGAAAGATCCCAACGGCGCGCCTGACCCGGAAGTGTTGCAGCAACTCAAGGCGGCCTTCCTGGCCGATCCCAGTGACGAGGCCCTGGGCCTGGTGCTCGAAAAGGCGCTGCAGAAGGTCGGCGACGGCAAGGGGCTCATCGATCTGTACGAGCACCGCCGCGCGGTGGCGACCGACTCGGCTGACCTGCTGCAGCTTCAGCTGCGCATCGGTGATCTCTATGAGACCCGGCTGCGCGACACGCTGGGCGCGCTCAAGTCGTACGAAGGGGCTCTTCAGTCAGCGCCGGATCTCTACCCTGCCCTTCAGGGTCAGCTGCGTTGCTACCTGAAGCTCGCCGATCACCCGCGAGCCCGCGCGACCTACGAGGCGATCGCGCAGACCGCGCGTGATCCGCAGACGGCGCTCAAGGCGATGCTCGATGCCGCCAAGCTGGCGCGCGACGTGGAAGGCAATCAGCCTGCAGCCGAAGCCTTGTTTCAGCGGGTGCTGGCCTACGAGCCGCTGCATGCCGAAGCGGGCCCTGCGCTCGAAGACATGTTGGCTCGCAAAGGTGGAGCTGAAGATCTCGCGAAGCTGCATGAACGCCGCGGTGACGCAAAGCTCGCCCAGAAGGATCTGCTCGCGGCCGCCAAGGAGTTCTACGACGCCGCCCGTATCTCTCTGGACGTGCTCAAGATGCGTGACCAGGCGAACGCCATGCTCGACCGCGCGTTGATGGCCATGCCCACCTTCTCCGAAGCGTTGGAGATGAAGGGCGCGCTCGCGTTCGAGAACCAGGACTATGCCGAGGCCGCAGCGGCCTACGCCGTGCGCGTGCAACAAGGCGGGGAGCCTCGTGCGTTGGCGCGGCTCAACCTCAAGCTCGGCGCGCTGTACCACGACCACCTCAGCGACATGACCCGGGCCGCGGCGCACCTGCAGACCGCGTTGTCGGGCGACCCCACCTCGGTCGAAGCGCTCGAGCGGCTGGCGAACATTCACAGCCACGGCCGCAACTGGACGGGCGCGGCCGACTGCATGCGCCGGCTGCTCGAGCTCGATCCGCCCCCGCAGGTTCGGGCGCGTCACACGCTCGCGCTCGCGCGCATCACCGATGAAGGTTTCGGCGACATCGCGCAGGCCATCACGCTGTACCGTAAAGCGCTCGAGTTGATCCCAGGTGACGCGGTGACGCTCGATCGCCTGGCCACGCTGTACGAGCGCACCGGCTCGTTGCCTGAGCTCGCCCTGATGCTGGAGCAGCAGGCGCAGCAGGCCTCAGACGTGAAGAAGGTGGTGGCGCTCAAGCTGCGCATCGCCTCGCTCTACGCACGCTCGCTCGACGATCCACCGCGTGGCATCGCGACGCTGCGGCAGGTGCTCGAGCTCGACCCGACCCAGATCGCTGCCTGGAGCGCGCTGGCCGAGCTGTATGGCAAAGACAGCGCGTCGACGGCGCTGGCAATCGAAGCGCACCGCAACATCATTCGCCTCGATCCCACCCGGGTCGACAGCCTGCACTCGCTCTTCCGCATGTGGGA
>JAYTAT010001012.1:0-2555 GCA_043737315.1 Archangium sp. | reverse complement strand
GCAAGGCCGTCTACAGCATCGACTTTCTCTCGAGCGATGCGCGGAAGGCCTCGGCCGTCGCCGCGTACGTGCAGAACATCGACGACGCGCAGAAGTCTCAGAAGGTGGGCGAGAAGCCGCTGGTGCTCAAGGCTGCGAAGGCGACCGGGGCAGACCTTCAGCTCGCGCCCGAAGACGCGAAGAAGCTTGCCGCGCTCAACACCAGCTTCCTGGCTGACGGCAAAGTCGTCATCGTCCTCAACTGAATCCTCCCCATGAAAACACTCAAGCTGACGCTGCTCTCGTTGACCCTCGCGCTCACCGCCTTCGCGCAGACCGTGGTGACCGCAGAGGGTACCGGTGAAGCCGCGGTGGTGAACAAGGACGAGATCAAGGCCTTCGACGAAGCGAAGGACAAGGCGCTGCGCGCCGCGGTGGAGCAGGCCGCGGGTGTGCGCATCGACTCCGACACGGTGGTGGTGAACAACCAGCTCGTGCGCGACCAGGTGTTCTCGAACACCTCTGGCTTCGTGAAGAAGTTCGACATCGTCGATCGCAAGACCGACAAGGGCGTGGTCACCGTCAAGGTGAAGGCCGAGATCATCACCGAGAACCTCGAGAAAGACCTCGTGGCCGCGCGTGATCTGGTCAAGCGCATGGGCAAACCCAGCCTGGTGATCGTCATTCAGGAGCAGACCGTGCCGCTGGGTCAGAAGACCATCATCAGCTCAGAGTCGCTGGCCACGGTGCTGACCGACGCGATGAAGGCCGACGGCTGGGACATCAAGGACGCCCAGGCGATGAACAAGAAGCTCAAGCTCGAGGGCGCGGCCACCATGGGCGCCACCGACTTGAAGGAAATCGCCGACCTCACCAAGGCCAACTACGTGCTCTACGGCAAGGCCGTCATGCGCCACCAGGAGACGGGCGGCATGCTCCAGGGCGCGGCCTTCTACCCGATCACCGGCGAGTATGACCTCGCGCTCGCGGCGACCGACAGCGACGAGCAGATCACCAAGCTCACCGGCAAGCTCGTCACCAGCCAGAAGAAGACCAGCTCGGCCACCATCTCGTTCGAGCGCACCGCTTTCGACGCCATCAACGACAAACGCGCTGAGATCGTCGGCCCGGTTCGCAAGGCGGTGCTCGAGCACTTCCGCGACCAGACCGTCAACGGCAAGAAGGTCGAAGTGAACGTGGCGGGCCTCACCAGCTTCGGCTCAGCCAAGGACTTCAAGAAGTCGATCGAGAGCATCAAGGGCATCAAAGAAGTCACCCAGGACAGCTTTCAGAACGGCAAGGCCGTCTACCGGGTCACCTTCCTGGGCAGCTCGTCTGACTTCGCCGAGGCCATCGAGTCGGCCACTTTCAAGAAGAAGAAGCTCAACATCGTCTCGGTCACCTCCAACAAGCTCGAGGTCCAGGTCGGTAAATGAGTCGCCGTCGTTGGGCGGCCTGCGCGCTCGCCATCACGGGCTGCGCGCAGACCTCGAATGTGTTGACCGCTGCGCAGGCGAAGATGACCCGCGCACGCGTCACCACCAAGAGCGAGTTGGTGCTCGCCTGCACGCCCTCCGATGCCGACGTGGTGCTCGACGGCGTGCCCCAGGGAACCTGCGAAGACTTTCGAGGTGAGCCGCGGGGCCTGGCGCTGGGCAAGGGTGTGCGGCGGGTGCAAGTGAAGAAGACGGGCTATCTGCCGTGGGGCACAGTCGTGGAAACAGACGGAACTCGCGTGATGTTGAACGTCACGCTCATCTCAAATGGAGGGGGAACGCCATGACCAGATTCCTCGTTGGCGCAGTCTTGCTGCTCTCGTCATTGGCGTTGGCCGAAGTGGGAAAAGTCGCGGCGCTCGACGGCGACGCCACGCGCACTCCCAAAGGCGGCGCGGCCCAGGCCCTCAAGACCGGCAGCACCCTCGAGCTGGGTGACACGCTGAGCGTGAAGACCGGCAACCTCAAGTTCGAGCTCAACGACGGCAGCGTGATCATGCTCGCGCCTGCCAGCGTGCTGGAGATCACCGAGGCCGAGTTTCAGGGCCAGGAGCGCACGGGCTTTTCGGGGCTGCTCAAGGCGGGGTCTTTGTGGACCAAGGTGAAGAAGGCGATCGGCGGCGGCAAGTTCGAGGTGTCGACCGAGCGTGCGGTCGCTGGCGTGCGCGGCACCATCTTCCGCATCGACGCTGACGCGCTGGTGAAGGGCGCGAAGGGCCGCAAGGCGTCGATCGTGCGCGTGGTCGAAGGCGCGGTGGGCGTCAAGCCTCAGCCGGCGATCGCGAAGTCGATCAAGAGCGCCGCGCCCAGGAAGGGCCCGCGGGTCGAGGTGGCTGGCCCGAAGGAAGTGAACGTCGACGAGTGGGAAAAAATCTTCGTCAACCTCGCCGCCAATCAGCAGGTGATCGTCGGTGTCGATCTCTGGGAGCAGGCCGAGATCGACGCCGCGTCAAAGACCGATGCGTTCTCGAAGTGGATTGAGAAGAACCAGTAAGTCGGGGTGAGGGGCCCATTCGAAACTTCGGCGCCGAGCTCCGACCGACCCCTCTCCCCGCGTTTGCAGGGAGAGGGAGCACGATA
>JAYTAT010001011.1:0-6388 GCA_043737315.1 Archangium sp. | reverse complement strand
CTGAACCGCCGCCTGATCCACCACCGACCGCGCCGCCGCCCGTGCCACCGCCGGCCGAGCCTCCACCCGCGCCGCCTCCAGCGCCTCCACCGCCGGTGCCTGTCTGCTGACAGACGGGAGCGCCCGTGGCGACTGAGCAACTCGAGCAGGGGCTCGTCTGCTGCCAGCTGCCGCCGAAACAGGTCACCAGCGAGGGGGGCAGACCCTGACAGGCCGAGCGGCCTTCCGCCCAGGGAGGACAGGCCGTGCCCGCCGTAGCGTTCGACAGATCGCAGTTGTAGGCCGCTCCATCCGAGCAGCCTTTGGGCCCATTGCAGGGCGCAGCAGCCCATTTCCCCGCGATACAGGCCCAGGTCTCCGTGCCTGACTTACAGGTGACGGTGTCCATGGAAGTACAGGGCGAGCCGGCTGAAGGGCTTCCACAGCCCGCCGCCGCCAGAATGAGGAAGAGACTCGACAGCGACTGACGCATGCGCACCTCGGCAGGGGCCGCAGATGTAGCACGGCGTCGCTTACCCGCTTGTAGGTGGATCAATTTTTCCCTGCCCCGTCACAATCGAATAAACCCTCGACACTTCAAAATGAGTACCGAGCAGACCCAACCCGCCGGGCCCAGCACCACTGCCCCTCTGGGTGTTCGCGTGCTGATCGTCGAGGACAACCCTCACATCATCGAGATGTACAGCTACGTGCTCAAGAAGCTGGCGGCCAACGAGTTCAAGGGCACCACGCCGCTCGAGGTGCACTTCGCCGCTGACGGGCACGCCGCGATGGCGATGCTCACCGAGTCGTCGTTCCAGCTGGTGATGACCGATTTGTACATGCCCGTGATGGATGGCTTTCAGTTGCTCGAGAAGATGCGAGCCACGCCTTCGCTCTCCCAGATTCCCGTGGTGGCGATCTCGGCGGGTGGGCTCGACGCGCGCGACAAGGCGATGAAGCTGGGCGTGAACGTCTTCCTGAAGAAGCCCGTGCGTTTTGCCGAAGTGATGGACACCGTGAAGCAGCTCTTGCGCCTCAAGTGAAAAGGAAGGCCCGCTTTCCTCGGCGGGCACGACGACATGTCAGAGACGACGCGCGACAAAGTGAGCGGCGACGCCCTCTTCATCTTGAAGAGCCTCAAAGAGAACGTGCGGCTCGGGCGTTCCAACAAGCTCGCTGACGTGAAGATGGGCCTGGAAAACTCGGTTTCGCTCGAGTTCGACAGCTACTTCTTCTTCCTCCGTAAATTTCACTACATCGCGATGGATCGCGAAGCCCAGCTCAAGCTGACCGAGCAGGGCGATCGTGTGACCTCGGGCGAAGAGGTGGACAGGTTCGGAGGCGAGATCGCCGACTTCTTCGCCGAACAGATCACCGAGGGGCTGCCGCCGCCCCCACCGGCCGAAGACGAGCCGGCGTATGAGTCGAGCCCTTCTGCGCCTTTCATCGCGCCGCCTCCCCCGCTGCCTGCCACCGACATCTTCATGGAGTCGAACCCGATGCCCCAGCCTCCCAACCGTGGTGGTCGCAAGAACCAGGACGACGGCTTTCCCCAGGTCACGGCGCCCGAAGTGCGCTCCAGCGGTGGTTACGGCAACCCGCCCCCGCCGCCCCCGGCGCCGATGCAGCTGACCGCGGCCGTTCAGGTCTCGAGCCCGTCGGGCATGGGCTCGCCCGGCAACAAGGGGCAGGACCTCGATCTTCGCTACCAGAAGAACGATCAGCTGGGCTCGGGCCCGCTGGGCACCGTCTACAAGGGCAAACACAACGCGCTCGGCCTCGACGTGTGCGTGAAGGAGTTGAAGGACATCTTCGGCTACTTCTCGTTCCTGCAGCGCGGCGAGGTGATCAAGCGCCTCAAGAAAGAACTCTGCGCGCAGGCGCAGGTGCGTCACCCCGGCATCGTGCAGGTGCTCGATCAGAACACCGACGTCGCGCGGCCCTACTTCGTGATGGAGCTGCTCAAGGGCAGCCTGCGCGAGAAGCTCGACGCGGCCGGCGGCAAGGGCATTCCGGTGCCGCAGGCGATGCGCTACTTCCTGCAGATCGCCTACGCGATGCGGGCGGCGCACCAGCAGGGCCTGACGCACCACAACGTGAAGCCCGAGAACGTGCTGTTCGACGCCTGGGGCAACGCGAAGATCGGCGACTTTGGCCTCGGCCGGGTGATCGAGGTCGACCAGAGCAAGGGCATGCCTCAGGTCTTCGTGGGCACCGGCGGCATGGGCTACATGAGCCCCGAGTTGATCAGCCGCACGAAAGAGGCCGGCCCGTCGAGCGACGTGTACGGCCTGGGCATCCTCCTCTACGAAATGCTCACCGGTCAGATCCCCGGCCGCCGCAGTCCGCTGCCCTCTGAGATCAACTCAGAGGTGCACAGCAAGATGGATCCCATCTTCGACAAGATGACGCAGGACCGGAAAGACTCGCGCTACCCCGACTTCGAGGCGGTGTTCGAAGACTTCTATTCTGCGTTCGCCGACAAGACGTACCTCGCGCGTGGTGACCTGCTGATGTGGAGCGAGCTGGCCGCCTAGGGTCTGTGGCCCGAAAGCACGTGCTTCGTTTTCCCTCAGTAGGTGCCGACGCACCTGCGTACTCTGGTGCGACGGATGGTCACCTACACCCTCGTCAGCTGTCCGCAGTGCAATGCGCCGCTGCCGAAGCTGGCCCCGACGGGCGTGATGCATTGCGACTACTGCGGGGTGGCGCTGGTGCCCACGACCGGTGGTGTGCGGCTGATGCAACCGCCGGAGACCGATCTTCCTGAGCCCGGGCGGACCCGGCTGTGGGCGGGCGGCCGGCGCTACATCCTCGACGGGCGGGTGGCGAAGGGCAGCTCGAGCGATGTGTTCGCAGGGCGGTTCGATCACCGGCTCTCGGAGCGGGTGTTGGTGAAGATGCTGCGCGCCGCTGAAGATCTCGACGTCTTTGCCCACGAGTGGGAGGTGCTCACTGCTCTCCAGCGCGCGACCCGTGACGGCACTGCCCATTTTTCCCGTCTGATGCCCTCGCCGGTCGCGATGGGAGAAGCGCGCCTCGGCATTCACGGCACTGAAGGCCACCGGCAGGTGATGGTGCTCGGGCTCGCGTCGGGTTTCGTGCACACCTTCGATGACGTGCGCGCCGCGTACCCCGTGGGAATTCCGGCCGGCGCGTCGATCTGGTTGTGGAAGCGCGTGCTCGAGTCGTTGGCGTGGGTCCACGGCACGGGCTGGGTTCACGCCGCGGTGTTGCCGGAGCACCTGCTGGTGCACGCACGCGATCACGGTGTGCGCGTCATCGGTTTCTCCTGTGCGACTCGCATCGGAGATCCGGTGAAGGTCAGCGCCGGTGGTCTTTCGCCCGGTGTCACAGCTCAGCCCGCGATCGATTACGCGATGAGCGCGCGCGCCGTGCAGTCGCTGCTCGGTGCGTCCGTGCCCGAGCCGCTGCAGGGCCTGCTGGATCGCGTGGTCGACGACGCCGCCAGTTTCTCAGACGGCTGGGCCCTCATCGCCGAGGTCGACCGGGTGGCAGAAGAAGTGTTCGGCCCGCCGAAGTACGTGCCGTTCGCCATGCCTGGTTGGAACTCGCCTTAAGCGCCGCACTCACACGCAACACGTCAGGAGCACCCCATGGGCTACGGGTCGTACAGCTACGAAGCGCATCAGGCGATCACCTCGAGCCGCGCGGGCCAGTCAGCCGCCGCGGTCTTCAAGGGCACGGTGGTCGACCCGAAGATGGACCCGAAGGGCGTGAAGTACCGCGAGTCGCGCGACAGCAAGGACAACCCCGATTCACTGGGCATCGTCTTCGCGCTCGACATCAGCGGCTCGATGGCCAGCATTCCCGTCGACATCGCCACCAAGCAGCTGCCCGGCTTCATGAAGCTGCTCACCGACGCGAAGGTGGCGAGCCCCCAGGTACTCTTTGCGGCCCTGACGGACGTGACGGGCGACGGGCGGCCGTTGCAGGTCGGCCAGTTCGAGACCACCGCCGAGTTGATGGACCAGTGGCTCACCAGGTGTTCGCTCAAAGGCGGCGGCGATGAGCTCTACGAGTTGGCCTTCCACTTCTTCGCGCGCCACGTCGCGATGGACTGCTTCGAGAAGCGTCAGCGCAAGGGCTACCTCTTCATGACCGGCGACGAGCCCTCGAACACCACGCTTTCCGGTGCGCTGGTGAAGAAGTGGTTTGGCACCGACGTGCAAGACATGGCGCTCGACGCGGTGATCACCGACGTGCGACGCACGTTTCATCCCTTCTTCATCGCGCCTGATCGCAAGCGCGGCGCCGGAGTCTCTGCGTTCTGGACGCCGTACCTTCACGAGTCGTTCATCGTGCTCGATGATCCCTCCGACACCTGCGCCGCCGCGGCCGGCCTGGTCGCGCTGGGTGAAGGTGCAGTGTCGGGCCTCGCTCAGCTCGAGGCCAGCCTGAAGGCGTCAGGCAATGCGCGCGCGAAGCAGGTGGCCGAGGCGCTGCGGCCCTGGGCCACGGCCAACGGGAAGGCATGACGTGGGGTACGGCGCGTACAGCTACGAAGCGCACGCGGCGCTCACCTCGCAAAGAGCGACGCGGCCGACGCAGCAGCTCTTTGCGCAGCGCTCCTGCCACCCGCTGATGGATCCGCGCGGCGTGGGATTGCGCGAGAGCCGTGACAGCGCGCAACACCCGGACTCGCTGGCCATCGCCTTCGCGCTCGACGTCACCGGGTCGATGGGCTCGGTGCCTGAACGGCTCGCAAGGCACGATCTCCCGGGGCTGATGAAGCGCCTGGGTGAGTTCGGCATTCGAGATCCCCAGGTGTTGTTCATGGCGGTGGGCGACGCGTTCGATGACCGCGCGCCTCTCCAGGTCGGCCAGTTCGAGTCGACCGCCGAGCTGATGGATCAATGGCTCACCTGGACCTTTCTCGAAGGCGGAGGTGGTGGCGGCAACCGCGAGTCGTACGATCTCGCGCTCTACTTCGCGGCCCGCCATCTCGACCTGGACTGCCATCGCAAACGAGGTCAGCGCGGCTACCTGTTCCTGACCGGCGACGAGAAGCCGTACAGCCACGTGTCGCGCAAGGCGGTGAAGCAGTGGCTGGGCGAGGACCTCGAGGTCGACCTCCCGTTGGCGTCGGTGGTGGAAGAGGTGCAGCACGCCTTCGAGCCGTTCTTCCTCATTCCCGACCTCGAGCGCCGAGCCGAATGCGAGCGCGCGTGGCGAGATCTGCTGGGCGATCGCGTGGTCTGTCTGGAGAGCCCCGACGACACCAGCGTGGTGGTGGCTGGCCTGCTGGCCCTGGGGCAGGGGCTGCACACGCTCGATTCCCTGGCGAAGCAGCTGCGTGACGGTGGCTTCGACGGTCGGCGAGTGGGGCGTGTGGCGCGCGCGTTGATGCCGTGGGCGGCGAGCCTCGGCAAAGACGGCGCTCCGAAGTTGAAGCTCGAGTCGGTTTCAGAGGTGCTCGACGTGTCCGACGCGCCCAGCCGGCTCGAGCGCGCCTGAGCCGGGCCTACAACTTGATCTGGTAGACGGTGCCGAGCTCGTTGGTGTCGATCACCGTCACCACACCGTTGGGCGCGCCAGTCAGCCGCACGCCGCCCTGAATGACGCCCTGGGTGAAGAACCGGAAGTCACCCGGCTCGTTGACCCACAGCTGAAATTCCGTCGCACTCACCTCGGCCAGCTTCGCGTCGGCGTAGTTGTTCGCGCTGCGTAAGTTCGTACGCATGCGACCCAGCGTGCGCTTCACGCCCATCAATTTGAGCAGCGCCAGCAGCGGCCGGCCCATGGGGGTCTCGAAGAAGCCCTCGACGTTTCGCAATCCGAGCTTGAGGTACGCGCTCTGCACCGGCTCGCCTGGAAACCAGTGGCGTGAGGCGACATCGAGCGCGGCGAAGAGCACCGTGTGCGGGTACGCCGCCTGGAGCCGGTCGAGGTCGACGCCTACGGCCTTGAGCTCCTGTTTCACCAAAGGGGATACCGGCCCCAGCGCCTTCACGAACAGTCCCTCGAACACGCTTTGAAAGTTGACCCGCTCCGCGAGCGGCAATGTGGCCGGCGGGTTCCTCAGCGACTCGTGCACCTGCGGTGACTCCATGGCCAGACGATGGCACGCTTGATTGCGAATGGCAGGTCTGGCGTTCTTCGCACATGAACCTACGGGCCTTCATCGTCACGGGCCTGGGCTTTGGCGATTGCGGCAAAGGCACCGTGACCGATGCGCTGAGCCGGCGCTTCGATGCGCGCCTCGTGGTGCGCTTCAACGGTGGCGCGCAGGCGGGTCACAACGTGGTGCTCCCTGATGGGCGGCACCACACCTTCGCGCAGTTCGGCGCGGGCACTTTCGTCGAAGGCGTGCGCACTCATCTCGCATCGCACGTCGTGGTGCACCCCACGGCGCTCGCGGTAGAGGCGGACTACCTCGCGCGCG
>JAYTAT010001010.1:0-2559 GCA_043737315.1 Archangium sp. | reverse complement strand
CGTTCGCCTCGGCCAACAGGCGATCGAGCTCGGGATCCGCCGGGGTGGCCTTCAACAACGCGTCGAAGGTGGAACCGCGGTGCCCCAGCAGCGCCTGGCTGAGTTCGAGCCGGCCCGAGTCGAGCAGCCCTTCCGCCAGCTCATGTCTCAACGCCGAATCGGTGCCGATGACCGCGCGCGCTCCTTCGACATCGCCCGCCTCGAGCAGGGCCCTCGCCTTACGCCGTCGTTGCCACCGCTGCAGATTGTCCAAGAACCCCACTTCAGACTTTCTTGCACACCACACGGGCCGCGCGGGTTGCGCCGTGGTCATTCCCACCTCTTCCAAGGACTTTTCCATGCTCCGCTCGTTCCTGAAGGCCGCTGCGCTCGTCACCCTCGTCGCCTCCCCCGCCATCGCTGCCGACTACAAGTGCAACAGCGGCCGCGTCGAGAAGAGCGGCAGCACCCAGTACAACTACAAGGAATCTTCGGGTGAGATCGTCATCGAGAAGGGGGGCTCGACCAAGGGCAAGGCCGTCAAGCGCGGGTCGAAGTGGTACGTCGAAGTCGGCGGCAGCACGCAGGCCACCATCGAGAACGGGAAGATCGAAAAGGGCGGCGCCAGCTGGGCGACGGCCAGCGAAGCGCAGCGCACGTACGACTGCAGCGCAGACGTGGCAGCCACCTTGTGGGTCCTGGCCCAGAAGGGCCAACTCTAAGCCTTCTATTTCACGCGTTGAGACGGGGACTGCGCCGGTGTAGGAGCGGCGCTCCCCGTGAAGTCTCTCGCCCCGGTCGCCATCGCCATCGCGGTGCTCGCGTTGCTTCAGGTCCTCACGGCCAGCAGCGAGTACTTCGTCTACCTCTCGCTCCTGGTGGGCGTGAACGTGGTGTTGGCGGTCAGCTTGAACGTCATCAACGGCATGACGGGGCAGTTCAGCATCGGGCACGCGGGCTTCATGGCGGTGGGCGCCTTCGCGTCGGCGCTGCTCTCGCAGGTGCTCAACCAGTACCGCCTGGGGTTCTTGCCTGAGCCCGTGGAGCACCAGCTCTTCTTCTTCATTGCCCTGGTGGTGGGGGGCGCTGCTGCAGGGTTGTGCGGCTTCATCGTCGGCCTGCCCAGCTTGCGGCTGCGGGGTGACTACCTGGCCATCGTCACGCTGGGCTTCGGGGAAATCATCCTGGTGGTGGTGCGCAACACGCCGACCTTCGGTGGTGCGCTGGGCCTGTCGGGCACGCCACAGCACACCAGCTTCTTCTCGGTGTGGTTCGCCGTCTTCGTCGTCGTTCTCTTCTCGCGCCGGCTGCTGGCTTCGCCGCACGGGCGCAACCTGGTGGCCATTCGCGAAGACGAAGTGGCTGCCGAGGCGATGGGCGTGGACACCACCGGCTACAAGGTGCGCGCGTTCGTGGTCTCCAGCTTCTTCGCTGGCGTGGCGGGCGGGTTGTTCGCGCACTTTCAGAGCATCATCACGCCGGGTGACAGCTTCAGCTTCGTGAAGTCGATGGAGATCGTGGTGATGATCGTCGCCGGTGGCCTGGGCAGCACGACGGGCGCGGTGGTGGCGGCGGTGGTGCTCACGCTGCTCCCCGAGGCGATGCGCACGGTGTTCATTCAGATCGGCGGCGGCAACGTCGCGCTGGCCCAGAGCATCGATCAGCTGCGCAAGCCCATCTTCGGTTTGCTGCTGGTGGTGATGATGCTCACCCGGCCGCAGGGCCTCTTCGGCACGCACGAGGCGTGGGATCTGTTCAAGCGCAAGAAGGGCGCGCGCACGTGAGCGACGCGCTGCTGCACGCGAAGAAGGTGTCGATCCGGTTCGGGGGCCTCAAGGCGCTCTCTGAGTTCGATCTCGAGATCCGCAAGGGCGACCTCAAGGGGCTCATCGGGCCCAACGGTGCTGGCAAGACCACGGCGTTCAACGTGCTCACCGGCGTGTACCTGCCGACCGAAGGCGAAATCCTGGTCTGCGGCGAGAAGGTCAATGGTCGCCGGCCGCATCAGATCAACCGCCTCGGGCTCGCGCGTACGTTTCAGAACATCCGGCTCTTCAAAGAGCTGACGGTGCTCGACAACGTGCGCATCGCGGTACAGGCCGAGCGCACGCCGCTGTTCGATCGCACGCGGGTCGAGTCGTTGAAACGAGGTGCGTATCCGGGCCGCGCGGTGGGCACGGCCCTCGACGCGCTCGACAACTACCGCGACTGGTGGCGGGCGCTGCTGCGCACCCCGGGGTTTCTGCGCGAAGAAGAGGGCATCGAGAAGCGCGCGAAAGAGCTGCTCGAGGTGATGGGCCTCACGCACCGGGTCGACGAGCTCGCCCGCAATCTTCCCTACGGTGAGCAGCGCAGGCTGGAGATCGCGCGTGCGCTGGGTACGAGGCCCCGGGTGTTGCTGCTCGACGAGCCTGCGGCCGGCATGAACACGCGCGAGAAGGCAGACCTGATGGTGCTGATCCGCGAGCTGCGCAGCCGCTTCGAGCTGGGCATTCTGGTCATCGAGCACGACATGAAGTTGGTGATGGGCATCTGCGAACACCTGACCGTGCTCGATCACGGTGAGACCATCGCGCGTGG
>JAYTAT010001009.1:0-2561 GCA_043737315.1 Archangium sp. | reverse complement strand
CGGCACTTCGAGCACGTTGCCGATGTCTTCTTCGTGCAGCACCGCGAGCAACAGCCGTTCGGCCGCACCGACCACGGTCAACGCACTGACCGCGACCGGAATCGGCTTCAAGATGCCGTGCCGCTGCGCCGTCTTCGTCATCTCGATCGCGTACCGCGACACCTGCTGCGAGAGCTGAATGATCGGCCTGCGCGCACCCTGCGCGGGCGCACGTGACTCCTGCAGGAAGAGGCGCACGGGGCCAGGCTGCTCCATCAACAACGTCGCCAGCACGTCACCGATTCGCGTGTACGCCTTGATCATCGCCTCGCGCGAAACCGCGGTCTCCAGCTCGCGGGAACACAGCTCGAGCGCACCTATCAGCAGCGCCTTGGTGGGCGACATCAGGTCATCGACCAGCGCCGTCTGATCGACGTAGTACCGGTAGAAGCTGCCCTTCGCCATCTGGGCCGCCTGCATGATGTCGTCGACCGACACGGCCTCGATGCCCCGCTCGAGGAACAGCAGCAACGCCGCGTCGCGAATCGCCTGCGCCTTCTTCTGCCGGTTGAGATCCCTCACCCCACCTACCGGCCCCGGCCGCTTGAGCGCCTGGCCCTTCGGAGTGGAGACTTCCCGTCTTCCTCGCGCGTGCTTCATCGCTGGCTTCACTTTTTCTTCGCGTTCTTTTCGGCCCGCTCGACCCGGGCCACCCGGTCGAGGGCTTCGTCGTGGCCCACGAACCCGGCCGCGCGCGCCGCGAACTCGACGGCCTTCCGCTTGAGCCCGTGCGCTTCTTCGCTCTGCGCCGGTTCCACGGTCAGCCCCGACGCGGCAAGGAAAGAGCGGGCCAGCTCACGCTCTTCATCTTCCGCGTACGGCGAAAGCGCCCGCGCGACCTCGAGGTGTCCATTGGCGGCCGCGCGGAGAAGCGCCGTCTCATCGTGGGAGTCGCGGCAACGAGGCTCAGCCCCTGCCGCCATCAGCAGCTTGACGATCTCCAGGTGACCCTGGCCCGCGGCCTCGATCAACGGCGTGCGCTTGTCGGGGCCCAACACGTTCACGTCGGGCTTCTCCGCCAACGCGGCCTTCACCTGTTCGACGTCACCGGTCTCGACTGCCTCGTACAAAGTCATGGGATTGGGGCGAGAACGTACAGGAAACCCGCCCCTCTCACTTCCCGAGAAACACCGTCATGTCACCGCCCTGGGACTGTGACCCCCGGGTGGCGTGACAGCACCTCGGCTCCTGTGGCACACGCGGTCCATGTCGGGATTCCGCATTGCCGCGTTGTTCCTCTTCGGGTCGTTCCTCGCTGGCTGCGCTTGCGGCGACACGCGCATCAAGCCCATCGATCCGGTCGCGCCGGGGTTCGATGCGGGCACCTGCGTGGATCGGGGTGATTGCCCCGGCTGCAACCCCACCGCTGAAGTCTGCAACGGCGTCGACGACGACTGCGACCAGGCGATCGACGAAGACCTGCGCACCGTCGATTGCGGCGTGGGGGCCTGCGCGCGCGTGGTGCCCGGCTGCCTCGGCGGCGCTCCCGCGACGTGCATGCCCTTGGGCCCCTCGGGCGAGACCTGCAACGGCATCGACGACGACTGCAACGGCACCGTCGACGACAACCTGATGCCCCAGCAGTGCGGCGTGGGTGAATGCGCGGCGGTCGGCGGCTCGTGCAGCAACGGCGTGCCGGTCGCGTGCATGCCCGGCGCCGGCATCACCGAGATCTGCAACGGCAAGGACGACAACTGCGATGGCACCGTCGACGAGGGCCTCATCGGCAACACCACCGGCGACCTGCGCATCACCAACAACAACGCCTCGAGCGACTTCGTCTACATCGCCAGGAGCAACACCGGCTTCGGCACCGTCTGGCAGGACAAGCGTGATGGCCCCAAAGGGCAGATCTACTTCGCCGGCCTCACCTCGCAGGGCGTGCGCAGCTCGGCCAACGACATTCGCGTCTCGAACACCAACGGCACCTCGTCGCACCCGGCGCTGGCGTGGAACGGGCAGACCTGGGGCCTCGTGTATTCGGAGTCTGACAACAACGTCGACTCCGAGCTCTGGTACCGCCCGCTGGCCGCGAACGGTCAGCCCACGGGCGCCGCGTTGCGCCTCACCAACGCCGCCGGTGACTCCGATTGGCCAGACCTGGTGTGGACGGGCGCCCACTACGCGCTCGCCTGGGAAGATTTGCGCACCCCCGGGTCGAAACAAGATCTCTATTTTCAGCGCTTTGATCGCAACGGCACGCGCATCGGCGGCGAAGTGCGGGTCACCAACAACGCAGAGCGGCAGTCGAGCCCCATCTTGAAGTGGAACGGCACGAGCTTCGCCCTGGTGTGGACGGACTACCGGAACGCCGGCAACCGCGAGATCTACTTCCGCCGCCTGGCCGCTGACGGATCAGCCCTGGGGCCCGAGGTGCGGGTGACGAACGATCCCGGTGACTCTGCGTGGGCCGACATGTCGTGGAACGACGTCGATCGCGACTGGGCCATCGTGTGGAGCGACACGCGCGCCGGCAACGCAGAGATCTACTTCGCGCGCTTCGATGATCAGGGCACGCGGCA
>JAYTAT010001008.1:0-2563 GCA_043737315.1 Archangium sp. | reverse complement strand
GCGATAGATTTCCGAAGCGGCGTTCTGCGCCGATGACCGTGCGGGAAGAAGAAAAGGCCTTCTCGAAGTCGCCCATGCCGGCGTTCGGTTGGTGCGGTTGGGCGAGCACCCAGATGCGCGGGTGGCGTTCCAGAGAGTCCGAGTCGCTGCCCTGGTAACCCACGACCGGCAGTCCTTCGGGCACGAAGATGCGCGCGCGTTCAGTCCACCAGGGAGCAAGGAGGACCACGTCGAAGGGTTGTCGTTCGGCGGCGAGAATCTGCGCCACTGCCTCGTAGTCACTCGAGGCCACGTGCGTCGTCGGCAGCCAGAGTTGGAAACCAAGGCAGAGAACCGCGACGGCGACGAGCACGAGCCCCTCACCCCGACCCTCTCCCCCCCGGGGCGTGGGAGCCACAGCTTCGGATCGAGGCGGTGTGACTGCCGCTTTCACGACTTCTTCGTGCGGATCTTCGCGTCGCTCGAGTCGCGGCAGTACGTGCAGAAGCTCGCTTCACCCAGCGCGTACGACGGTGTCCACTGAGGGTACATCGCGCAGCGCGGGTCGAGGCAGTGGTGCAGCCCGTAGGTGTGCCCGACTTCCTGCATCGCGTACCGCGCGAGCAGCTTCACGTTGTCGGGCGCGAGGCCCTTGATGGTCGAGGTGGTGACCACCGCGCGCTGCTGGCCGTACCTCGACAAACCGTACGTGGGCGCTTCACCCGACACGAGCTTGCGCGGGGCGAGCTTGCGGCTGGTCAGAAAGAGCACCTTGTCGTCGGCCAGCGCGTGCACCTTGGGCATCGCGTCGAGGAGCTTGTTGGCGTCGTAGGGCTCCTGCTGTCCGTGAGGCACGGTGACCGTGCCGCTGTGTTCGGAGCCCACGCCGAACGCGGTGTAGAGCGACTTGGTGAGCGCCTTGAGAAGCGCTGGATCGAACTCGTCGAGCGTGAAGATGCGGATCACGATGGTCTCCGGAAAATTATCTGGCCTTGGGAGGACGCCCGCGCTTCTTCGGCGGCGGGGGCGGCTCGGTCACTTCGGGCTTCGGCTTGGGCGGGCGGCCGCGCTTCTTGGGCGGCGGAGGAGGCTCGGCCACCTCGGGCTTCGGCTTGGGCGGACGGCCCCGCTTCCTGGGCATGTTCTCGGTCAACGCCGACGTCGCGGGCATGGTCACTTCGACATCTGAAATGAGCGTCTTCTTGCCCTTGGCTGCCTTCGCTGGCGCAGCAGCAGGCGCCTTCGGCTTTTTCTTGGCAGCGCCTTCTTCGTCGTCGCCGCCTTCTTCCGATTCGCCCTCTTCGGCCTTTTCGCCTTCTGCTTCAGGCGCTTCTTCAGAAGCCTCTTCGCCCCCGTCGATGCCGATGAGGTCGCCTTCCATGCCCAGCTCGTCGCCTTCTTCACCCAGGCTCGCGAACTCCTCTGCGGTGCGCTTGGGGCGGTCTCTGCCGGGAATGAAGAGCAGAATGTCGAACGCATCTTCCGCGTCGGCCGCGGGCACGCCCATCGCAGCCGACAGCTCGTCGACGAACAGGTGGCGCGCGTCGTTGTAGAGATCGCGTTCTTTGGGGGGCAGGGGTCGAAGCTCAGAGAGTTCCTGAAGACCCTTCACCACTTCAGCCAGCCCGAGCAGACCGCCTTCGGACAGGCGCGCCATATTTTCGCGCGCGCGCTTCTTCCAATCGAGCGACGCCTTGTCAGAGGCACCCTTCAGATAGTCGACGACCTTCATCACGTCGTCGGCAGTCGAGACACGGCGCACGCCGTTCTTCTCGAGCTTCTCGCGGGGGACCTTCACCTTCGCGCCGGTCTCGATGATGACCAGGCTTACGAAAGTGAGCTTCTGACCGGCGATCTCCTCGGTCTTGATCTCGGTGACGGAGCACAGGCCTTGGTTCGGATACACCAGCCTGTCGCCGACGGAGAGCGACGTCATGTCGGGCATGGTGAGACTTCCACCACGACCATTTTACGAAGTCACTCGTTATCCAAGCAGGTCACTTCTTGGTGGCGTTCAGCTTCACCAGCATCGCGTGAAGCCGGGAGTCGATCGCCCGCTCGACCTCGCGATCGCTGGGCTTGCTCATCGAATTTGCGGCGGCCACGCCACCAACAACCACCGTCATCACCGTCAGCACTGCGAAAATGAGCTTCTTCATGGGCGTTCTCCGTGTGTGGGCCAGCTGCACACACAGAGTAGGTGCACCACGGAGCTGATCAATTTTTCGGCTACAGGATTCTACGTAGCGCTCCCGTGCGAGGGCTTACCGGCCCTTCTTCTTCTTGATCGGCCGCACTTCCCGAAGCTCGAACTGCAGCCGCCCAGACTCGGCGTCATTCAGATCATCGACGAACGTGACCCAGAACGAGGTGAGCCCCTCGAGCCGCAACGCCTGATCGATCGGCGCGATGATGAGCCCGCTCGGCGCACCCACCACCACCAGCTGCAGCGGAGCCCCCCCTTCACGAGCCACCGCGGGCGGAGTGCCTTGCCGAGGCGTCAGCTCGTACGCGGTCGCCGCATTGAGCCCGGTCACCGTCACGCGCTGCGACGAAGGAAAGTTCAACTTCGCCGACACGCTCT
>JAYTAT010001007.1:0-2566 GCA_043737315.1 Archangium sp. | reverse complement strand
CCCATGACGCGCGGTTCACGAGACGGCCTCGGGCCTGGGCGTGGAGAGGCTCACGAACCCGGCGCGCAGCAGCACGGCGGCTGCGCCCACGAGCATGCCGCCAGCGGCCAGACCCACCGCCACGGCGAGATCCTGCCTGCGGCTGCGGCGGCGCTCGAGCCCCAGCGCTTCGAGGACGTCAGCCGAGGAGAGCTTCAGGGAGGTGGTCGGGCGGTTGAGCTTCATGGCCCGCCATTGAGCACCATCCGGGCCAGCACAGGCCGCCATGGTCTCGGTGACTTGGCTGCAATGAGGGCATCAACCCGACTGAGCGCCCCATCAGAGTGATGGAGACCGGCGCGCCAAGCCCGTTCTTTTGCAGAGCTGAGGCAGTGGCCCCGAAGCTGCTCAAGGACTTGGCATGCGCAACCCCACACTTGTCATCGCTTCTCTCGCCTTCCTTTCCGTCACCGCCGCGTGCGACCCCTCTACGATGCAGTCGGGGGATGCCGGGAAGCTGGCTGACGGCGGCAATCCGCAGACGGGCTCGGTGCCGCTGGGTGGTTCGGGCACGTTCGCGATTCTCGCCAAGAGCGGTATCTCGACGGTACCCACCTCGGTCATCACGGGCGAAGTGGGCCTCAGCCCCGCCGCCGCGACGTTCATCACCGGCTTCTCGTTGGTCGCCGATGCGACGAGCACCTTTTCCACCTCGCCCCAGGTCACCGGGAAGATCTACGCGTCTAACTACACCTCGCCGACGCCGGCACGCTTGACCACCGCAGTCGGTGACATGGAGCTCGCGTTCACGGCGGCCGCGGGCCGGCCTGCCAGCACCACCGAGCTGGGCGCCGGCAACATCGGCGGCATGACGCTCACCGCGGGCGTCTACAAGTGGGGCACGGGGCTGCTGATTCCCACCAACGTCACGCTCAGCGGCACGGCCAATGACGTGTTCGTCTTTCAGATCGCTCAGGACCTGACCATGAGCAGCGGCGCGCGCGTGGTGCTCAAGGGTGGGGTGCAGGCGAAGAACGTGTACTGGCAGGTGTCGGGCCGGGTGATGCTGAACACCACCGCGCATGCCGAGGGCATCATCATGTCGAAGACGGCGATCACCCTCGCCACGGGGGCGTCGATCAACGGGCGGCTGTTGGCGCAGACCGCGGTCAACATCGACGCGAGCACTGTCGTTCAGCCCGCGCCGTAACAGAACAAGAGGTTCACAAACCCCAGTCAGGGATCTTCTCTGGCTGGGGAAGCTCGACCAGGCCTCTCGACTTCAGGCGTGATTGTTCAGGTGACGAGGTGAGGGCCGGGTCACCTGTTCCAGTACTCAGCCGGAAGGACTTTCCCGGTGCCTCGGGCCTGCGCGCGTCGAGCACCATCACGGCCACCCAAACACCACCTTCCGCCTGAGCTTTGAGTGCCCTTTCTGATTAGAAAAGCACTCCACTCAGGAGCAAAGCACCATGAAGAAGCTGTTCCGCATCGTGATCGTGGCCGTGATCGGTCTGCTCGCGCTCTATTACGGAGGGGTCAACGCGGTGCTCGCGTCGTCGTACGGCCAGACGCTCCTCAACGTCGACCCGACGCTCTTTCGGATCCGTTACGACCGCGCGTGGACCCTGTTTCCCGGCAAGATCGAAGTCAGGGGCTTCAAGCTCTCCACCCAGGACCACTTGGTGCAGTTCATGGTCACCGCCGAGCGCGTGCACGGCAATCTTCACCTGCACACGCTGGCCGACCTCCATTTTTACGCCACCAACATCGAGGCCGATGGGGTGATCGTGCACATTCGCCCGCGCGTCGAAGCGGGCAGCGAGCTCGAGAAGTACCTCGGCGATCTTCCACCCATCGAGGGCTACGAGAGCGCGATGATCACTGCGGAAGAGAAGGCCAAACCTCTGGGCCCGCTGCTCCTGCTCGACTTCGAGAACCTCAACATTCACCACCTGCGCGAGGTGTGGATAGAACGTCAGCGCTACAACGGTGACGCCGAACTCGCCGGCAGCATGCTCTACAAGCCCTTCAGTCGGCTCGAGCTGCGTGCGGTGCACTTCACCGACGTGAACGCCAAGCTCGCCCTCGAGCCCCACCTCATTACCGTCGAGCGCATTCAGTTCGCCGTCGACTTGAAGGAGATCGATCTCGCGAACACGACCTTCGATTCACTGCGCAACCTGACCATGCAGCTCAAGCTCAATGCCACCGTCGAGCCGCGGTTCCTCAACGGCTACCTGACCAACGTGAAAGGCCTGTCGACCCTGCTCGCCAGCGGCGTCAAAGGCCCGCTCGCCGTCGACGTCGAAATCGATGCTGGGACGATCACCGACGGCGCGCAGTTGAGCTACTCGAGCCCGAGGGTCGCGCTGCGCCTTCCCTACGTGCAGATCGCCGGCGCCGCGGCGGTGAAGGCGAAAGCCGACAAGGGCCGTCTTTCGGTCGGCGTAGAGATCTCGAAGGCTTCGCTCAAGCAGCGTGATGGGGAGAAGCTCGCCGAAGCCGACCGGTTCGCGGTGCTCGCCACCAGCGGCGTCGATCTGACGAAGCTCGACTCGGTCGACGCCCAGCTCATCTTGAGCGG
>JAYTAT010001006.1:0-2567 GCA_043737315.1 Archangium sp. | reverse complement strand
CGGTGCTCGAGCAGCGTGCCATCGGCGCGCAGCAGCGCGAGCGAGAGGCTCAGCGTCGAACAGTCGAGAGAGAGGATCACGGCAAACTGCTCATACCGGAGAAGAAAACAGAAAGCCCTCTCCCCCGAGGGAAGAGGCAGACATTTGCTTCAGCAGAAGAGCAGCCGGGCGATGTCGTTTCTGAAGGCCACCACCATCAACAACGCCAGCACGGCAAACCCGAAATACGAGGCGATCTCGCGCGCCCGCATCGGCACCGGCCGCCGCCGCACCGCTTCCCACAACGCGGTCAGAATCCCGAAGCCATCCAGGATCGGAATGGGCAACAGATTCACCAGCGCCAGGTTGACCGACACGATCGCCATCGCGCTCAAGAACGCGCCCAAGCCCGCCTCAGCCGTTTGAGAGGCGACCTGGAAGATCTGCACCGGCCCACCCATCGACTCGAGCGGCACTTCACCCGTGGGCAGCTTGGCCAGAATGCGCCCGATCAACATGATGCCTTCGGGCAGCTTCTTGAGGCTCGCGCCCAACGCCTCCACCGGGCCGAAGTGCAGCGTGACCGTGTCACCCGCGATCGGCGCCATGGGCAGACCGGGCGCACCGAACCGCACGCCGAAGTCAGTCGGGGCCATGCAGTACTTCGCGTTGCCTTCTGGCACGAAAGGGCCCACCGCTGCGGAGTGCTTCTCACCACCCGAGCGCCACTCGATTTCGACCTGGCGTTTGCGAGCCAGCGCCATGCGATCTTCCACCGCGCCGACGGAATGCACGGCCTGCCCGCTCACCGCGATAAAACGATCGCCCACCTTGATGCCCAGCGCGGCGGCCGGCGTATTGGGCCGTACTTCCCACACGTACGCGTCGCCCCCTTCGGCACCGATGCGAGCCAGGCCCGCGCCTTCACCGACCGAAAGCTTCGCCTCGAGGATCTCCGGCAGCACGAGGCCCTCGTGCAGCCCAGAAAAACGCACCACCTTCAGCTTCACCGGCCCGGTCGCTTTATCGAGGGCCAGCTCGAGCTCACGCGCGGTGCGCACCGGCTCTTCGTTGAGCTGAATGACCCGATCGAACGTACGCAGCCCCGCGCTCTCCACCGCTGAACCCGCGGGCACGCCCAGCACCGCCGCCTGCTCCGCCAGCGAGATGCCGATGCGGCCCTTCCGGGAGATCTCGATCATGCCGAGGGTCTCGACGTTGGAAGGCGTGACGCGCAGTGACTCCTGCTTGCCTGAACGATCGACCACCAGCGCGAGTTCTCTGTCAGCGCTCGCCGCGGCGATCTTCGACAGCTCAGTGAAGGTGCGAATCGGAGTGCCATCGATGCTCAGGATCAGATCACCCGGGCGCAGGCCCGCAACCGCCGCCGGAGATCCTGGCTCGACCGCACCGACACGCGGGGTGAACTCGGTCGAATCGCCCAGGTAGACGAAGAACAAGGCGATGATCGGGAAGATCAGGTTCGCCATGGGCCCCGCGAGCAGAATGATCACCCGCTTCCACCACACCGCGCCCAGAAACGTGCGCCCGGCATCCTCTTCGGCGACGTCTTCACCGGGGTGATGGCCGGCCATCGCCACGAAGCCGCCCAGGGGCAGTGCGGCGATCTGGTACTCAGTCTCGCCGCGCCGGAAGCTGAAGAGCTTGGGCCCGAAGCCGATGGAGAACTTGAGCACCTTGACCCCGGCCCACTTGGCCGCGAAGAAGTGCCCCGCCTCGTGCACGGTGACGAGCACGCCCAGGAAAATGGCGAAGTAGATCGCGTTCTGAAAAGCGCCCATGTGGACTGGACGTTAACCGGCTGCGACGAAGGTTTCATCCGCGCCGCTCATCAAGCCAGCCAGCCCCGAACGAACTGCACGTACAGGAACACCATCGGCGCGTTGAAGATGAGCGCGTCGATGCGGTCGAGCATGCCGCCATGACCGGGAATGATGACGCCCGAGTCTTTGACCGCGTAGGCGCGCTTGAGCATCGACTCACACAGGTCACCCGCGGGACCCAACAAGCTGCCCAGACCGCCGAGCACGAAGCAGTCGAGCACCGTCATCTGGGGAAAGAAAAAAGCGCGCTGCAGAAAAAGAAAGCCGATGGCGCCCACGAAGCCGCCGGCGAAACCTTCCCAGGTCTTGTTGGGGCTGACCTCGGGATAGAGCTTGTGCTTGCCGAAGAGGCGACCGGCGAAATACGCCATCGTGTCGTTGCCCCAGGTGATCACCAGCGCCGAGACCACCCACATCAGGCCGTGCTCGGGCACCAGCCGCAGGGCCGCCAACGCGGTCAGACCGCCGTGCCCGTAGATGAAGGCCATCAACAGGTGAGCCGTGCGCAGCGGTGCTTCGGGCAACGGGCCGCGCAGCAGGTGCCACGCCCAGGCTGAAAACAGCACGATGCCCGTCGCACCCGAGATGAGGGCATTGGCGTGAAGCGGTACGGCGATGGGCAACATGGGCATCGCCGACGCCATGGCCACCGTGAGCACCGCGACGGGCGTGAAAGACCCCTTGAGCGTGATGCTGATGTATTCCCAGGCGCAGGCGCCCGCGGCGAAGCCCAGCAGCGCAGCC
>JAYTAT010001005.1:0-2567 GCA_043737315.1 Archangium sp. | reverse complement strand
TAACTCACGTACTTTCGTCGGCCGTGTATTTCTTCGAAACTCTGTGGGCCGAGGCGAGCCGCTCTTTCACGCCGCTGGTGTTGTTTCTGGCCTGCATCGCGTTTCTGCTGGCGAAGTGGGTGGCCATCGACAAGCCGCGCTTCAAGGCGATGTTCTTCTTCATCGCCGCGCATCTGATGGGGCTCGTCGCCACCGCGGGTTTCGCCAGCGTCGGCTCTGAGGTGGGCGACCTGCTGCGCACCCCGACGTGGATTCTCGGGGCCGCCGGCCTGGTGGGTGCCAGCGCGACGTTGCTCTTCGCGGTGATCCTCCCGCGCATGCGGCTGCACACGCCGCCCATCGTGCAGGACGTGGTGGTGGCCATCGCGATGGTGGGCTCGACGCTGGGTGTGCTCAGCCGTGCGGGCGTCAATCTCTCGGGCCTCATCGCCACCAGCGCCGTCTTCACCGCGATGCTCGGCTTCTCGCTGCAAGACGTGATCGGCAACATCGCCGGCGGGCTCGCGCTGCAGGTGGACAACTCGATCGAGACGGGTGACTGGATCAAGGTCGGCGACGTCACGGGCCGGGTGGTCGAGATTCGCTGGCGGCACACCTCGGTGGAGACGCGCAACTGGGAGACCGTGCTCATCCCCAACACGGTGATGACCAAGTCGAACGTGACCATTCTGGGCAGGCGGCGGGGCCAACCCACCCAGCTGCGGCGCTTCATTCATTTCAACGTCGACTGGCGCTTTCAACCCGGCGACGTGGTGAGCGTGGTGCAGAACGCCGTGCGGGGTGCGCAGCTCGACAACGTGGCCCGCGAGCCCCAGCCCAACGTGGTGCTGCTGGAGATGGGCGAGAGCTACGGCAAGTACGCCGTGCGCTCTGGCTGACGGACATCGCCGTCGACCACGCCACCGACTCTTCCGTGAGCGCGTGCGTGTACTTCGCCCTGCAGCGCGCCGACATGACCCTGGCCATGCCTGCGCACGCGGTGTTCGTCACGCAAGAAACCACCGATCGAAAGGCGATCAAGACCGAGAAGCAGGTCATTCGAAGGCGTCAGCTGCTCGCGAGCCTCGAGCTGTTCAGCGGGCTCTCAGATGCCGAGCGCACCGAGCTTGCGCGCACCATGAAGTACGCGCCGTTCGCCAAGGGTGAGGTGATGACGCGGCAAGGCGCAGAGGCGCACTGGTTGTATTTGATGGAAGACGGGAAGGCGGTGGTTCGCGTCTCCGATGGGCTCAACGATCGAGAGGTCGCGCAGCTCGCGGGCCCCTGCTTCTTCGGCGAGATGTCCTTGCTGACCGGTGAGCCGCGCAGCGCGACGGTGATCGCCGACAGTGAGGTAGAATGTTTCCGCCTCGACAAGGCGGCGGTGCAGAAGATCATCGACGCGCGGCCGCAGCTTGCGGAGCAGCTGGCGAAGTTACTGGCAGATCGCCGGGTGGCGCTGCAGTCGGCCAAGGAAAACCTGAGCGCCGATGCGGCCCGTGAACGATCGGCGCGCGAAGCCAACGCGCTGCTCACGCGAATCCGCTCGTTCTTCGCCTTGAGCTGAAGCGGTCAGGCCCTACCTCCTCACCGCCAGACACCGCACCTGCTGTGAACTGGCGGTGCGAGACATCTCTTCACTGATGTGACCGATGATCGCCAGCTCGTGCAAGAGCGAATCGCGAGCCTCTTTCAGCTTCGCCGCGTTCTGGCAGTTCTTGATGTCGTCCCAGAAACCCCAGGGCGGAATCGCCAGTTGCAGCTCTGCGAGCTCAGCCAAATTGAGCTGCGTGAGCGGCTTCTGCATCACCACCAACGACGCGGCCTCCACGCCAATGACCCCGCGCTCGAACCACATCGAGTGCAGATCGAACGCGACGAGCTGATCCTTCGCGAGAAAGCGGTGCACCCGATCAGCCGCCACCGCCACCTGCAGGTCGGTCTTCATGCTGAGCCGACGCGAGAGGTTGCGCGCGAAGATGAGCTCGCACGCGCCATCACCATCGAGCATGCGGTTCTGCAGGCTGGCGGCCAGGCGCTTCACCCACGGCCAGCCCTCTTCGCGCGGGCTGCGGAAGTAGTCGGGGCAGCCGGTGGCCGTGATGTAAAATGCGATCAAGTGTTTGGGCAGACGCGAGAAATCGGGCTTCTCCCACTTCACGCTTTCGCGCGCGCTGGCGGGGCGGCCGATCATGACGCTCTGGCGCTCCGACTCGATCGACTGGCGCAGGTGAATCTCGACGTCGCTCTCGCTCTCGATCTGGTTCGGAAGATTCGCCGCGGTGTACAGCCAGGTGCCGGGCACCAGCACCCCCATCGTGATGAGGGTCATCAACGACAGCCACAAGGTCAGCTTCACCAACGTCTTCAGCGCGCGCACTGGAAAGTCCTGAACAGGGAGGAACGGGGTGTTAAGAAGGGGGCTCTATGTCGGGCTGGAGCAAGGCGACGCTCACACAAAATGACGTCGTTGGGCCCGGCCTGAACCGGTTGACCCTCGAGGTGCCGACTGCGGTGGCTTCGGGGTTTCACGTGCCGGGACAGTACCACCGCGTGCGCGCTCCGGGCGGTGAGGACGCCACCTTCGC
>JAYTAT010001004.1:0-6426 GCA_043737315.1 Archangium sp. | reverse complement strand
GAGCTGGCCTTGTTCGAGATGGCAGCACCCGCAGCCTTGATGTTGTCGACGGCCTTCTTGCCCGTGCCCACCACCGCGTCGATGCCCTTCTGGTAATTCACGTCGACGCTGAAGCTCAAGCTGCCGCCGATGCCGAGCGCCGCGCCCAGCTCGACCTTCGCCTTGAACTTGCCGCCCTGGATGCCGATGTCGGCCTTGGCCTTCACGCCGATGCCCGCCCACCCTTCGACCTTCGCACCCGCACCCGCGTAGTCGTTGCCCATGCGGCCTTCGAGCGAGGCCTTCGCGCCTGCGAAGAGCTCCACGCCGGCCTTCACCTTGACGGTGGGTTTCTTGGCGAAGAGGTCGACCCGAACCGAGCCGCCCACTGAGCCGGTGACGCCCACCGTGCCCTCTACCTTGCCAGTCGCCTCGAGGCCCGTCTTACCGAGCTTCGCCTTGCCCTCGATGGAGCCCTGCACCAGCACCGCGCCCGCTTCGATCTTCCCCTCGATGTTGGTGTTCTTGCCGATGGTGACGTTGCCCTTGCCATCTGCGTAGCCCGACAACACGCGGTAGCCGTGGTCGTAGCCCTTTTTGTCCACCGTCTTCGAGTCCACGCGCCTGGTCTTGATGCTGGTCGCGTCCCAGTCTTTTTCGAACTTGGCCTTCTCGGGATCGAACACCTTCACGCCCACCGAGTTGGCGACTTCCTTGCCGGTGCTCCTGGCCTTTTCCTTGAGCGTCTTCGCCTCGGGCTCGTCGACCCAGCCCTTCGACTTTTTGGTCTTGGTCGAGGGGGCCTCATCCATCTTGCTGCCGAAGCCCTTCGTCGTGCCGAACTCGACCTTGCCGTCCTTCGCCTCGAACTTCGAGTTCCAGTTCTGCCAGCCGCTCTCCTGAGTGGCCTTCCTGGTCTCGGCGCGGACCTGCTTGATGCCGTTGTTGGCTGCGGCCCGGGTCTTGGTGGAGACCTGCTGGGCGGCTTGCTTCACGTTCCTGCTCACGGTCGTGGCGGTCTTCTGCACGTTCTTGCTCACGGTGGTGGCGGTCTTCTGCACGTTCTTGCCGACCGTACTCGCCCCCTGCTGAACGGCCTTCGACACGGTGTTGGCGGTGTTTCGGACGGTCCTGATCAGCGTGCTGACGGGGGTGCGGCGCACGTTCGTAGTCATAGAATCGATTCTCCGCGATCCGCGGGCCCAAGTTGCTTGCGAATTGAGAAGACGCCGAAACCTGCGAAATTCCAGCACCATGGACCCTCGCCTCCAGACACCGCTCTTCCTCGGGAGCATCGGGCTCTTCTTCTGCCTCGTGGGTCTATGGACGGCGTGGTCGACCTGGAACGAGCCTCCCAGCCCTGTTTCGAGCCTGCCGGTCGTCGACAGGCGCGCGCTGGCGGGTGTCAGCCTGGGCACCGAGGTCCTCGCCGAAGGCCGGCTCGCTGCGTCGAGCCCCGTGCTGCGAGAGGGGCTGGCGCTGCTGCAGCACGAGGTCGCGGTGGGAGAAGCGAAGCCGGGTAGCAACGACATCCGCTTCACGTGGGCGGCCGAGACCACCCAGGCCGCACCCTTCGAGCTCGAGACCGCCAGCGGCCCCGTACCAGTTCGTTTGGCACCCGGCGCGGGCTGGTTCGACCTGCCGCGCACCATCGAGGACAACCCGGGCTCGGTCACGGCAGGCAAGAGGCGCCTGAGCGGCTTTGCACCCTCAGATGCGCTCACCGTGCAGGGGACGGTGGTGAGCGGCCCGGCCCTCGAGGCGCAGCTCATCCGCGGGGGTACGGCGGCCGACTACCGCGCGCAGGTCGAGAAGAGCGGGCTGGTGGGGCCGGTGCTGGGTGGCCTCTTTGCGCTCGTGGGCCTGGGCGCGTTGCTCACCGCCACGCTCCAGGCGCTGGCGGTCTTCAGAACGAACGGTTGATCGACCTCGAGTTCCATCAGAACGGTCGAGCGCCGACCCCCTCTCGACTCGCAAGGCCCTGAGATTCGGGCGCCGATGCGGGTGGCCCGCACCGTGCTATACGGCCTGCCAGACGGCGTCGTTCGCTCAGTCTGATTGCCATTTCCCCCCCCACACCGAGGTTTCCCCTTGTTGAAACAATCGCTCATCGCTCTCACCCTGGCTCTTTCTTCCTTCGGCTGCGCTCACCAGGCCGCGCCTCGCAAGCTCACCTCCTCGAGCATCACCGCCGTGCGGCTCGACGAGGCCGTTCGCGTGAAGTGCAACACCTCCTCGGCTGTGACGCCGGTCTTCGATTTCAGCTCCTCGGAGTTGTCGGCCGAAGCGAAGGGCACGCTGGACACCGTGGCCACCTGCTTCACCACGGGGCCGCTCAAAGGCAACAACCTGCGCTTGATTGGTTTCACCGACCCCACGGGCACGCGCGCCGCCAACTACGAGTTGGGGTTGGAGCGGGCCGAGTCGGTGGCGCTCTTCCTCGAGAAGAACGGCATGAAGCGCGGCCAGTTGATCGTCACTTCGCGCGGTGAAGAAGGCGCCTCACCCGACAGCACGCGTTGGCCGGCCGACCGCATCGTCGACCTGAGCATCGCGAACTAAAACCCGTTCACAGCCGCAACGTGACGTTGGCCACCAGCCGGTCGTCGGTCAGGCGCAGGTCGGGCGCAAAAGCGGCCCGCGCTGCGTCGTCGACCGGCGGCAACCCGTTGGGGCCGGTGATGCCCCCGCTCCCGGAGAAGTACGGTTGGTTTGCGACGCGGTGGATGTATTCCACGCGCAGGAGCAGCCAGGGGCTCGGCCTGTAGTCGACCGTGGTGGCGAAGCCGCCCCCGAGAAATTCGAACGGGTTGAAGGCGCTCCCGTTGCCCGGCAGCGAATACGAACTTCCCAACGGCAGCGGGTACACCACCGCCGAGCTGTGGTCGTAGAACACGTCGCCGCGCACCGTGGTCATCAGCCAGCGGGTCCACTCGATGCGGCCGGTGAGCGAAGCGCCGGCCATCACCCCGTTGGGCGGCGAGGGTTTGCCGTCGACTCGTTGCCCGGCGGTGGGGCCGCGAAACTCGTAGCCCACGTCGGCCACCAGGCACAGCGCCAGCCTTTGGAAGACGGGCCGGTCGAGTGCTTCGAAGAGCAACGCCTGCGCGTAGTTGTCTGAGTAGAGCCGAAACGACTCGCTGTTGGGGTCCGACGCGCGGGTCTGCTCCTGGCCGGCGTAGAGCGTGTGGGTCAATGACAACCACTTGCCGTGGCGAACATTGTACAGATAACCGCCGGTGAGCGCGTCGTGCCAGCGGCCGAAAGACTGCCAGCCGTTCACCAACCACAGCTCGAGCTTCTGGTTCTCAGCGAAGAAGAGCTGCGTGCGCAGGCCTGAGAAATAATACGGCGTGAAGTCGGACACGAACGGGTGCGTGTAGCTCCAATTTTCCTGCGGCACGTAGCTCTCGAGCGCGATGTACGAGGGGAAGATGCCCAGCTCGATGTTGAGCCCGTGACGCCAGTGGAAGTGCCAGCCGGCGCCCGCCTGCTTCACGTAGCTCAAGGTGGGGTTCGACAAGAACGAGCCTCGGGCCAGCGTGGCGTCTTGCCCGTGAATGGTGGCGATGTAGCTGCCCATCTGCAGCTCGAGCCGGCCGATGGGGCCGCCGTACTTCGTGTCGATGCCGTTCAACTCGAAGCCGAGGTAGGCGAGGTTCAAGCTGAACTCGCTGTGCCGCGCGGCGGTGGTGGTGGGGAAGATGGTGTGGTCGACCGGGTTCGAGAACTGCCAGGCGTAGGCGGCGTCGACGAAGAAGGTGGGCGTCACCGGGCCGATGCGCAGCAGCGATGCGGGTTGGTAGTTGCCCCCGTTCATCCATGTCCAGTCGAAGCGTGAAAACGGTGGCTCGGCCACATCGATCGGAACTGGCTCGGGGGCGGGGGCGGACGGCGGGGGCGACTTGAGCCTTTCCACCTCGCTTTCCAGAGTGCCGAGCCGCAACAAGATGGCCTCGAGGTCGACGCCCGCGTCGGGCATCGTTTGTGCGGACGCGACCATCGGGAGCAGCACAGCCAGCACCTGCGCCGAAGCGTTCATGGCCGGCTCTAGAGCATTGGTGTGACTCGACACCAAGCACGTTTCCGCGGGCCTTCGGCGAAGAACGACCCGAGCGCATGGCCGTGGGGGGTGAGGGCCCCGCTAGCCTCACAAGTCGAGCTGAATGCCCACTTCCACGGCTTGGGCCGGAGGAATCTTGAAGGCGGTGTCAGCCGAGATGGAGTTGCGCTGCAGGTAGCCGAAGATTCCCTCGCTGAGCTGGCCCATCGCGCCCGACCCGTGGCCCAGCACCGCCTCGCGGCCCAGAAAATAGGTCACCTGCGCCAACTCGACGGGCGGTTCCATGCCCGTCACGGCCACGGCGAGCACCGCGGGGATGTCACGGTCTTCCATGAAGCCGTACCGAACCACCAGGCGCCAGAAGCCAGGCCGTATCGCGGTCAGGTCGAAGCGTTTTTCTTCCAGCACGTGCGGCGTGGGCTCGCTGAGCACCGTCACCACGATGATGCGTTCGTGCAGCGAGCCCGTGCGTTCGACCATGTGCACCATCACCGGCGGCACGTGCTGCGTGCTCGAGGCCATGTAGACCCCGGTGCCCGGCACGCGCGCCTTGACCTTGTCTTCGAGGCGGGGAAGCGCGTCTTCCAACGAGCCGAAGCGGCGCAGGTACTGCTCGAGCACCAGCGAGCGGCCTTTGCTCCAGATGAGCATCGCGGCGATGAAGCCGATGCCGATGAGCACCGGCACCCAGCCACCATCCAGAATCTTGGCCGAGTTCGCCAGGAAGAAGGGCACGTCGAACGAGAGGAACATCAAGAGCACCAGGGCGCAGATCGCAGCGCTCCATTTCCACGCGTGGCGCATCACCATGTAGAAGACGACCGAGGTGAGGATCATCGTGCCGGTGACGGCGATGCCGTAGGCCGAAGCGAGCTTCTCCGATTTCTGGAAGCCGAGCACCAGCAGCAGGCACATGAAGGCGAGCAGCCAGTTGATCTGCGGAATGTAGATCTGCCCCTCGGTGTGCGCGGCGGTGTG
The DNA here is from genome assembly GCA_043737315.1 of Archangium sp. GTDB lineage: Bacteria > Myxococcota > Myxococcia > Myxococcales > Myxococcaceae > Archangium_A. The sequence continues at coordinate 1,406 of JAYTAT010001004.1, read as the reverse complement.
GCGGATGGTGACGCGCGGGAAATAGCCGAGCTGCTGCGCCTGCCGCGTGAGGCTGAACGCCCCTGAGATCAACGCCTGAGAGGCGATCACGGTGGCCGCGCTCGACAACAGCACCAGCGCCACGGTGGCGGGGCCCTTGGGCACCATCGAGAAGAAGGGGTTCTGCAGCGCACCCGCGTCGCCCAGCACGAGCGCGCCCTGGCCGAAGTAGCAGAGCACCAGCGCGGGGAAGACGATCATCAACCACGCGCCTCGAATGGGCTTGAGCCCGAAGTGGCCCATGTCTGCATAGAGCGCTTCGCCGCCGGTGACCGCCAGCACCACCGAGCCCAGCACCAGGAACCCGGGCATGCCGTGCCGCATGAAATAGGCCACCGCGTGGTGAGGCGAGAGGGCCTGCAACACCTCGGGTCGCTGCACGATGTGAAAGAGGCCCAGCGCCGAGATGGTGCCAAACCAGAGCACCATCACCGGGCCGAAGAAGGTAGCCACCGACCCCGTGCCCCGGCTCTGTATGGCGAAGAGACCCACCAGGATGACGCAGGTGATGGGAACGAACGCGGGCTCCCAGCTGGGCTGGAGCTCCTTGAGCCCCTCGATGGCGCTGAGCACCGAGATGGCAGGCGTGATGGCCCCGTCGCCATAGAGGAGCGCGGCGCCGATCACCACCACCACGGCGACGGTCGAGACCCGGCCCTGGGTGGTGCGCAGCCGCTCAGGCACGAGCGCGAGCAGGGCGAAGATACCGCCTTCACCGTGGTTGTCGGCGCACATGATGAACAGCAGGTACTTCACGGTGACCACCATCGTCAGCGACCAGAAGATGAGCGAGAGCAGGCCCATCACGTCGGCGGTCACCAGCTTGCCGCCGCCCGACTCGAGCAGGCACTGGCGCAGCGTGTAGAGCGGGCTGGTGCCGATGTCGCCGAAGACGACGCCGAGCGCGCCCAGGGTGAGGGCGGCCCGCGAGGCAGGCGGGTGGGCCAGAGGTGTCGGGGCGGGGTCGGGGGCGGGGGCGGGGGCGGGAGCAGTGGGGGCGTTCATGGGGTCGGAAGCGCCGCAGAAGCTACGCTGGTCAGCATCAAAAAGTCGTCAAGATGAATGCCACAGCAAAACTCGCCGCCAAAGCATCGAGCTTTCATCGGGGGGCCGGCACCTGGAGGGCGTGTCGGGGTGTTCGCCAGAACAGCCATGAAAGTAAAGAACGCGAGCACGCCCCCTGCACATCAAAGCGGCGTCAAGAATGCATGAGCGTCCTGCCCGCGCGGTGGAAATGAGGTCTCGTGTATGGTCTTGCGCGTGAAAGCTTTCCCCTTCGCGCTGCTGCTGGCCGCCTGCCCACGCGCGCTGCCGGTGACGGCGGACGACCGATCGATCGTGGTGATCGCCGCGGGTGACATCGCCGA
>JAYTAT010001003.1:0-2574 GCA_043737315.1 Archangium sp. | reverse complement strand
ACTCGGGCGTCGCGGTGCAGGGGGCGATGCGCCGAAAGAAGCTCTTCCCAAGCACCTGGGCGCGGTCGAGGCGGGCCATGCGCGCCTCGGCGAGGTTGTAGCTGAGCACCTTGCCGTCGGGGTCGAGGCAGATGACGCCAAACTCGAGCGCGTCGAGCTCTGTGTCGGAAAGAAAGGCGACGCCCTTGGCCGCGAAAGGCGCGGGCTCGAGACGGGGCGCGAATGCGAAGGGAGCGTCTGGCATGGCGCACTGACTCGCAGCAAGGACCGCGCGGCGCACCAGAACCATCGGGGGATCGCGGCTCCGAGGTGCAGGAGCAGTTCCTAAAAGAAGGGGAGCAAGACCGCGCTTGGCGAAAGATTCCGGGGACCCGGGCTCGGTCGAGGGTCATCGTCGTCGGCCCGTTCGCACTCCGGAAAGCACTTCGGGCGCTACGGTTCGAGGTGGCAGGCTCTGGCTGAGGGCGTGGTGAGCACTTCCGCCAGCGCCTGAGCGATCGGCAACCCGGGCGTGCGCTGCAACCAGAAGAACTCGCCGCCCGCGTTGATTTCGAGGAACAGGTGCCGCCCCTCAGGCGTGACGATGAAATCGGCCGCCGCGTAATTGAGCCCGAACCACTTCGTCAGGCGCAGCAGCGAGCGCTCCACCGCGCGCGGTAACTGGTACGGCTTCCATTGCTCGAGCAGCTCGAGCCCATCACGCCGCCAGTCGACGCCCGTCTTCTCGAGCAGCTTCGCGTCGATGGAAGCGGTGAACACCTTCTTCCCCACCACCGTCGCGCGCAGCTCGAGCTTGCGAGGCACCTTTTCCTGAAAGGTCATGGGCGAGAACTCGAGACCTTCCAGCTGCTCGAGATCGTCTTTGCTGAGCGCCGTGGTGAACACCACCTGCTCTTCACCCTCGCGGTAGATCGCAAACGAGTGCTGCATCTTGGTGATCAACGGCACCTTCACCGTGCGGGCGAACTCACGAACGGCGCTGCCCTGGTTGGTGAACAACGTGCGCGGAACATCGAGACCGAAGGCGCGGGCGCGCTCGAGCTGCAGCTCCTTGTGATCGCACCGCCGCACCGCGCGCAGTGAATCGAGCTGAAAGCAATCGAGCGACGCGATGGTGCCGTAGAGCGTGCGTCGCGACTCGTCGACACAGGCCGGCCGCGTGTCGCCTAAGTCTTCAGGCAGCGCGGAGCCCACGTAGAACCGGCGATACCAGAGCGCGCCGACCTGCTGCAGATCGGTGCTCTTGCCGTTGACCGTGAGCCAGCGCCGCGACCTTTTCCCGACCAGCTCAGCCGAGAGCTGCACCTCAGTCGGGTACAAGTCGGTGTCGAGCCGCACAGGCGTGTGCCGCCTCCGCGAGAGCTCGCGGCTGACCATCTCGATGCTCTCATTGTCACCGCTGTGGGTGATCAGCAGAACCCGCACAACGTCAGCGGACGTTGTTGTCTTCGTTGTCCGACGGGAAGCGCATGGTGGTCATCGTGCCGCCCGGCTTGGTGGGCTTGGCGTCGACCGACTCGTTGTCCGAGGGGTAACGCATGGTGGTCACCGTGCCGCCCGGCTTGGTGGGCTTGGTGTCGACCGCCTCGTTGTCCGAGGGGTAACGCATGGTGGTCACCGTGCCGCCCGGCTTGATGGGCTTGGTCGGTTCGACCGCTTCTTCATCAGACGGGTAACGCTTGGTGGTTACTCCCGTGCCCGGTTTGGTCGGCTCGGTCGCTTCCTGATCAGAGGGGAAACGTTTGGTGGTGACCTCGCCAGCGTTCTTCTGCCCCTCGAGGAACTTCTCGAAGAACGGGGCCGGCTTGCCCAGCGTCTTGCCCTCGAACGTGAAGGGACCAGCCACCTGCTTGCGGCCCGCGAGGCCACCGCTGCGCTCGATCAAGAAGCCGTCGGCCTTGTTCGGATCTTTCGACTTTCCGCCGGTCGGAATGAGCGCGGTGTACGAGTACTGGTCGGGGCCCTTGCCCGCCTTGAGCGGCACGCGCACGTACGAATCGCCCGCGGGTGCCTTGCCGAACTCGAGGGTGCCGGCCTTGGTCAACTTCTCGAAGGTGGCCTTGAGCTGCTTGCGCGTGTCGGCTTTCACGGCGGGCGAGCGGTCTGCTGCGGGGCGCGGCGGAGGTCGGCTGGCGATGCGAGTCATGGTGATCCTCGAAAAGGGGTTCGACGACCGGGGCATATGACCACACCGCCAAACGGGGCCACCAGCTCCGCGTGAAAAACCGTCACGCCCCCGTTTCGCTTGCGCCCCTCGAAGGATGAACTCGGGCACGAGCATCGCCCGTCGAGCTGCTGCATGGCCCCCCCAGAGGTACCAAGACCTGCGTCTGCCGCGTAGAAGGCGCAGCCATGCGAGCTGCGCTCTTCGGTTTGTTCCTCGTTGGCTGCACAGCCGCCAAGCTGATGCCGACTGCGCCTGCTTCGCCTCCGAAGGGCCTCGAGGTCGAGGCGGTCGACGGGTTGGGGCTGTTTTTTGAGGAACGCGCGCGAACGCAGGTGCTGCTCGCCCAGGCGCTCGCCCAGCACGATGCGGGGGTCTTCCCGTTGGAGACGGTGCAACGTGCCTGGGCG
>JAYTAT010001002.1:0-6436 GCA_043737315.1 Archangium sp. | reverse complement strand
CGCTGCGAGCCCACGACGGTCCTCGCGCTCCGACGCGCAAGGTCGACGACGCGCCGCTCTTGATTCTCTACACGAGCGGCACCACCGGGCTGCCCAAGGGCGCCGTGCTCACCGCGCGCAACGTGGCCTTCGACCTCGACGCGCTGGCGAAGGCGTGGCGGTGGACCGCGGCCGACACGGTGGTGCACGCGCTGCCGCTCTTTCACGTGCACGGCCTGGTGCTGGGGCTTTACGGCTCGATCCGGGTGGGCGGCGCGCTGAACTGGTTTCCCCGCTTCGTGCCGCGGGAAGTGTCAGACGCGCTGCGCGAGGGCACCACGGTGTTCTTCGCGGTACCCACGATGTACCACCGGCTCTCTGAAGCTGCGCAGAGCGACCCCGAGGTCATCCTGGGCCTGCGCCACGCGCGGTTGCTGGTCAGCGGTTCTGCCGCGCTGCCCCAACGTGATCAGCTGCGGCTGGAGGCCCTGACAGGCCGACGGGTGCTCGAGCGGTACGGCCTGACCGAGACGCTGATCAACTGCGCCGTGCGCCTCGATGATCCGCACGCAGCGGGCGTGGTGGGCGCGGCCATCGACGGCATCGAGCTCAAGCTGGTCGACGATGAGCGCCGCACGCTCGACGCGAGGGACGACTCGACGATTGGTGAAATCGCAGTGCGTGGACCGCACGTCTTCGCGGGTTACCTCAATCGGCCCGATGCGACGGCCGCGGTGAAGGATGCCGACGGCTGGTTCTTCACGGGCGATCTCGCGTGCATGAAGCCCGATGGAAGGCTGCGCATCGTGGGGCGTCGCGCGACGGACCTGATCAAGTGTGGCGGGTACAAGGTCGGGGCAGGGGAGGTCGAGGCTGCGCTGCTCGAGCACGCTGCAGTGCGTGAAGCCGCGGTGCTCGGGGCGCCTGACGACGATCTGGGCGAGCGCATCGTGGCGTACGTCGTGTTGAACAAGCCCACGCCTGCTCAGGAGTTGCAGGACTTCGTGGCCAGCCAACTCTCACCGCACAAACGGCCGCGCGAAGTGCACTTCATCGACGAGCTCCCACGCAACGCGATGGGCAAGGTCGTGAAGGCGAAGCTGCGTCGGGGCTGATGAGAAGGCAGCCCTGAAGCGCGTGTTTGTTTGAGGTGGCCGACGAGGCGCTCGGTGCGAGCAGGCCTCTCGATTTCCGGCGTGGATCCTCATGTGATGAGGCCCGCCCGAGACGCCTTTTCGAGCCGTGTTTGACCGCAGTCGAGAGACCAGCCCGCTGCGGGCGCGCACAGAACACGATCCACACCACCTTCCCCAGGGCAGTTTGGGTTCAGCACCGGCTGACCCGGAACTCAGTTCAGCGAAGAGGCGTTGAGCTCGCAGAGGAGTCCGCCAGCTGGGTCATCGGCAGGTACCCTTCGTCGAGGTGGGCGTCGGGCAGCGCAAGGACCTCGACGTACTGGAGGTCGCGGGCTGCCACCACCTCGCCCAGCACCACATCGAGCACTTGAATCACCGCGAACCGGAAGGCCTCGTCGAGCTGAGGCTCATACGTCGCACAACCAATCCGCACGCCGAAGTCGCCTGACGGCGATGACAGCGGCAAGAACCAGAGCTGCTTCGCTTCGACCCGGGCGCCTTCGTACTTGAGCACTTCAAAGGCGGGGCCTCCTTCACGAGCGCCGCGACTGCAGGAAAGGCAGAGATGTTTCCCTCCGCCGTGATGATCAGCTCAGCGGTTTCGCCGCCGGGCAGCGCGCCCATCACGGGATCCTCTTCGCCACCTCTGCTGCTCGACTCGATGGCCGAACGCATGCGCACCTGATTCTGGGCCACCCACGCCCAGAGAACGCCGCCCGCCGTCGAAGCCATCTCAGCGCTCGGCGAGGAACTCGATGAGATCGATCTTGGTGAGAATCGCGGCGATCTTCTGCCCCTCACGCACCACCGCGACGTTGTCTTCGCCGAACACCGCGCGCAGCTGCGGAATGGTGGTGTCCATCGTCACCACGCCCTGCAGCGGGCTGACCAGCGCGTCGATGGGGTCGTGCAGCTTGTAGTTGCCCGCGATGAGGCCGTTGAGCAGGTCGTACTCGTGGATCATGCCGATGGTGCTCTGATCAGCCGCGAGAATCGGCATCTGCGAGATGCCGTGCTTCTTCATCGTCTCGATGACGGCGCCGATCTTCTCGCCCTTCACGCTTGTGATCAGCGTCTGCTTCTTGCCCTTGAGCACGTCACGCACGGTGCCCGGGCCCTTCTCCTCGATGTACCCCATGTCCTTCATCCACTCGTCGGAGAAGAACTTGCTGACGTACGCGTTGCCCGAGTCAGGCAGCAGCACCACGATGACTTTGCCTTTGCCGACTTCTTTCGCGAGCTCGACGGCTACGTGCACCGCCGCGCCCGACGAGCCGCCGGCGAAGATGCCTTCTTCACGCGCGAGCCGCCGCGCCATCAGGAACGACTGGCGGTCATCGACCTGCCGAACCTGGTCGACCACCTTGAAGTCCATCGCGGCGCACACCATGTCTTCGCCGATGCCCTCGACCTTGTACGTGTGCGACTCGCCGACTTTGTTGGTCTTGAAGAAGCCCGTGTAGATCGAGCCGATCGGGTCGACGCCCACGTTCTGGATCTTCGGGTTCTTCTCTTTGAAGTACTTGCCCGCCCCGCTCATCGTGCCGCCGGTGCCCAGGCCCGAGACGAAGAAGTCGAAGTTGCCGTCCATCTGGTTGTAGGTCTCGGGGCCGGTCGACAGGTAGTGCGCCTCGATGTTGTCAGGCGAGTGGTACTGGTTTGGGTAGAAGGAACCGGGCGTCTCCTTCACCAACCGCTTGGCCGTCTCGTAGTAGCTGCGCGGATCGTCGGCCGGCACGTTGGTCGGCGTCACCACCACCTGCGCGCCCATGCCCTTGAGGCGGTTCACCTTCTCCGACGACATCTTGTCCGGCATCGTGAAGATCGACTTGTAACCACGCACCGCTGCGATCATCGCCAGCGCGAAGCCCGTGTTACCCGACGTGTTCTCGATGATGGTGCCGCCGGGCTTCAAGCGGCCGTCTTTCTCAGCCTTGTTCACGACGTGCACGGCCATGCGGTCTTTGATGGCGCCGCCGGGGTTCATGAACTCCAGCTTCACGTAGACCGTTGCGTCCTCTGGGCCGACCAGCTTGTTGAGCCTGACGATGGGCGTATTGCCGATTGCAGAGAGGACAGACTCGTGGACGTTCGAGGGCATCGACCGCTCATAGCAAACTGCCGCCCAACGCGCCTACTGGACCTTGCGGACCTTCTGCCCCTTCATCAGTGACTCGATGCGCTCGAGCACCTCGGCTTTGTACACGCGCGATCCACAGTTCGGGCAGGCACCCTGCGGCACGTCGGTCAGAACGACCACCTTGGCGTTGACCGTCAGGCGCACCTCGACGAAGCGGTTGTCGTAGAGGCCACTGCACGGGCAGCGCCCGTAGTCGCGTCTGGCGTAATCGGCCATGAAGTTGGCGTACCATAGGCGAACCTTGAGCACGCGCGTACCGCCGTCGAGCAAACCGCCGCAGGGCCAGCCTTCAGCCGCGCAGCGCGCCCGCCGCAGCACCCGGCCCCAGGCGGCCAGCGACAAACCCAAACCCATCAAAGCGGGTGGGGCGCAGCCCGGTGATGAGCCCCTCAACAGCCCTGAAGCGCAGCTCTGGGCGGGCCAGGACATGGATCGTTCGCTCGAGATCCGCGCCTCCGACATCGAGCAGCGCATGGCGGAGCTCAACCAGTCGGAGCGGGTCGAGAAAGAAGAAGGCGCCGAGCACACCGCAGAGCTCCACGAGGCCGCCCAGAAAGACGAGAAGAAGAGCCTCTTCAAGATCTTCTCCTGGCAGAAGGCCGCCCCCAAGCCGCAGACAGACAGCAAGTCGCCCCTGCAGAAGCAGCACGAGGCGAAGCAGGAAGCGCTCAAAAAGCTGCCCGGCTTCAAGCCCACCGTGCCCACCAACCTGACCGGGGTGAGCGCTTCCCGGCTGCATCAGGTCGGCTCGGTGAAGTCGCTGCTCTCGGGCCAGAGCGCCAGCAACGAGCGGCCCCCCGACGCGTTTGCCTTGCTCAAAGAAGCCCGGGAAAAGGGCGTGCTCTTCGTGGAAGACGCGCTGGCCGATGGGCACTCAGAGGATCAGGACGACCCCGAACACGCCGCCGCCGTCGAAGAGTGCATCGCGCAATGTTTCGGCGTGCGAGGCATCTTGCGCATCGGGCCGGGTCACAACGACAAGAACGAGCCCATCATCGTGGTCGCCACCACCCATGGTTTCTCCGAGGCCTCGCTGGGCAAGGTGCCTGAAAAGGTGCACCGATTTGCCACGCTCATCGCCATCCCCTTCGATCTGCTCCCGCTCAAGCGCGAGCGCTGAGTAAGAAGCCCCCATGGATCTCGATTCTCAGCTCCGCGCACAAGTGGAGCAGGCCACCGGGCGCTCGGTCGGAGCAGCCCCTGTCCTCAAGCTCAAAGGCGATGCCTCCAATCGCTCGTATTACCGCGTCGGCACGGCCCCTGATTCGTGGGTGCTGATGGTGATGCCGACTGACTCGCTCACCAAGAGCGAAGAGGTGAGCAAGGGCCCCGCTCCCAGCGAACTGCCCTTCGTCAACGTGCACCGGTACTTGAGCAAGCTGGGCGTGCGGGTGCCGCAGATTCTGAGGTTCGACGAACCTGCCGGCATGATGGTGCTCGAGGATCTGACCGATCAGACCTTCGAGGCCGCGCTCTCCACCACGTCGCGCGAGAAGCTCTACACCCAGGCGGTCGAGTTGCTGGCCAGGCTGCGCGCGCGCGCCGAGAAGGATCTCGACCCCAGCTGCCTCGCCTTCACCCGCGCCTTCGATGAAGAGCTCTACGACTGGGAACTCCACCACTTCCGCGAGTGGGGCCTCGAGGCGTGGAGCGGCAAGGTGCCCACCAACGCCGAGCGCGCAGAGCTCGACGCTTCGTTCCGCCGCATCGCCCATGAGCTGGCCGCCGCTCCGCGGGGCTTCACGCACCGCGACTACCAGAGCCGCAACATCATGGTGAAGGGCGGCGAGCTGGTGGTCATCGACTTCCAGGACGCGCTCCAGGGCCCGCGGCAGTACGATCTCGTGGCGTTGCTGCGCGACAGCTACGTCGAGCTACCCCGCGACTTCGTCGACTCGATGCTCGATGTGTACATCGAAGCCTTCGCGAAGGAGACCGGTGAGAAGATCGAGCCGAAGGGCTTCAAGGCGTTCTTCGACCTGCTCACCGTTCAGCGGAAGCTCAAAGACGCCGGCCGCTTCGAGTTCATCAACCGGGTGAAGGGCAATCCAGGGTTCCTCGTCTCGATTCCCGCTTCGTTGCGCTACGTGAAGGCCGCGCTCGAGGTGCAGCCGGGTCTGGCTGATCTGCGCAAGCTGATGGGTCGCTACGTGCCCGAACTCGCATGAAGGCGATGGTGCTTTGCGCAGGCCTCGGTACGCGCCTCCGCCCGCTGACCAACCGCTGGCCCAAACCAGCCATGCCGCTGCTGGCAGGGCCGCTGTTCCGCTACTCGCTCGCCACGCTCACCCGCGCTGGAGTGACGAAGGTCGGCATCAACACGCACCATCTGCCTGAGGTGATGGAGGCCGCGGCGCGCAAAGAGATAGGACCGCTCGTGATCTCTCACGAGGCAAGCGAGATTCAGGGGACCGGCGGCGGCATTCGCGGGCTCAAGAACTTCCTGCGTGATGACGACTTCATCGTGCTCAACGGCGACGTGTTGTTCTCCGTCGACTTGAAGCCGGTGATCGAAGCGCATCGCGCGAGCGGCGCCGCGGCCACCATGGTGCTGCTCCCGATGCCCGAGGGCGAGACCTACAACGCGGTCGAGCTCGACGACTCGCAGTCGGTGCGGCGCATCGCAGGCAAAGGCCCTGGTGGCGAACGCCTGAGCAACTGGCACTTCACCGGCGTGCACGTGATGACCCCTGCCGTGTTCGACTTCATGGCGCCACATGGGTCGGAAGACATCAACCGCGACGTCTACGTGCGCATGATGGAAAAGGGCCTCACCATCCGCGGGCAGATCCTCCAGTCGAAGGACGTGTACTGGTCCGACATGGGTACGCCCCAACGGTACGCGGCGACGCACCAGCAGCTGCTCTTCGGTCAGGTTCCGCTCGAGCCGTTTGGTGAACGGGGCCCGTTCGCGGGCATGAAGCGCGGTGACGGGAACTTCTGGGTGCATCCCACCGCGCAGCTCGATGCCGACGTGAAGGTCGCGGGGCCGGCGTTCTTTGGTGAAGGGTGTGTGGTCGAGGCCGGCGTGCGGATTGGTGCAGGTGTTTCGATCGGCCGTGGCGCCAAGGTAGGGCAGGGCGCCCGGTTGAATCGGGTGGCCGTGCTGGATGGTGGAGTGGTGGCTCCGGCCGTCCAGGTGATGGATGAGTTGATCGGGCCGACGGAGCGCGTTTCGACT
>JAYTAT010001001.1:0-2577 GCA_043737315.1 Archangium sp. | reverse complement strand
GCCGTGCCGAGCCCCGATGGGCCGATTGATTTTTACGAGCTGGCGCGCAGGCGAGACCTCTCGCTCAAGGATCTGCGCCACGAAGTGGAAATGCAGTGCATCAAGCGCGCGCTCGAAGAGGCCGGTGGCAACATCAGTGAAGCGGCCCGGCTCCTGAAGATGAAGCGCTCGCGCCTGTCACAAATCGTCAACGGCGAGACTGAGCTGAAGGAGGCCACCCATGGCGACGAGTGAATTCACCTGTGCCGCGGGTTCGGCATCGGGGTTGCAAATGGTGTGCAGCATGAAGCGGGTCGCTATCGCAATTCTGGCAATGGTCGTCGTCTCCGGGTGCGGAGTAGGCGCCGATGAGTCTTACGACGGCCAGAATCTGGTCTCGGCGAGCGGCGAAGCGCTCACGGCCGCCCCTGAAGCCGGCCCGCCGCTGCCGGGTGCGAATGGGCCGCAAACGCCCGAGACCACGGCGGCTTCACCGATTCGTGATCCGTCGACGGTCGCGTTGCCCCAGGACCCGATCCCCGTGCTCGAGGGCCGCCCCCTCCCGCAGACGCCCTCTCCGATGATGGAAGGACAGCGGGGCCCCGCGCCCAACCCCGGCCTTCGCTGAAAGTGCCAAGCGCCTAACGGGGTGACACGGCTGGCAGCGAAACCCGAAACAACGCCCCGCCTGCCGCGCCGTCTACGGCCTCCAGGCGGCCGCCGTGCTCCTGACAAATTCGTAAGGCAATCGCCAGACCCAGGCCCGTGCCTTGCGGCTTGGTCGTGACGTAGGGCTCGAAGAGGCGATCTTTGAGGGCGGCGGGGATTCCCGGGCCTTCGTCTTCGACCTCGAGCATCACCATTTCTCCCTGAAGCGGGCCCTTCTTGACCCGCACGTGGATTGCGCCGGTTCTGCCCGTCATGGCCTCTTCTGCGTTCTTCACCAGGTTGACCAGCACCTGGGTCAGTTGGTCGCGATCGACTGAAACGAAGGCGCCTTTCTCGAGCGCCACATCGAAGGTGATGCCGTCGTGTTCGGCGTAAAGCGACATCACCGCCTGCATCACCAAGGCGAGATCGTGCGGGGCGAGCTGAGGGTGGGGCAGCCGGGCGAACTGGCTGAATTCGTCGACGATGCGTTTGAGCCGGTCGACCTCTTCCAGCACCGCGCGGGCGCTCTCGGTGAAGAGGCCCTTGAAACGGTCATCGAGCGGTCCGCGTTGGCTGGCGGCCAGCAGGGTCTCGAGCGACATGCGGATGGGGGTGAGCGGGTTCTTGATCTCGTGCGCGAGGCGGCGGGCGACCTCCTGCCAGGCGGCGACACGTTCGCTGGCCACCAGCTTGTTGGTGGCCTCTTTGAGGTCTCCGGTCATGCGGTTGAAGGTGTTGATGAGACCCTTGAGCTCACCCGAGGCGGCGCGCGCGTCGACGGTGACGCCGGGGGTGCCGCTGGAGATTTTCAGCGCGGCCTCGGTCAGCGCTTCCACGGGCCTCGTGATGAAGCGGCTCACCAGGAAGCCCAGAATGACCGAGAGAAGCAAACCCACGCCCGCGAAACCGAGAAACGCGCGCAGCACTTCGCTGCGGGTGGCCACCAGGTCTGCTTGCGAAAAGATGAGGCGGATGGTGGCGACCTCGCCCACCTTGAGGGTGCGGGTGAGCGTCGGCGGGGCGGCGGTGCCGGCGGATGCGTGGGCCACGCCGTCCGAGACGATTTCAACGCGGGCGCCGGTGAGACGAGAGAGATCTTTCGCGCGCGCTTCAGAGAGCAGCACGCCGCCCACGGCCCAGACGCGGCGTTCGCCGTAGTCGATGGGGCGGGCGGTCACCAGCGCAGGAGCGCTCACGAGCCCCTCAGCGCCCGAGAGCTCGACCCGGGTCGCGGTGACCGTTCGGGCCCGACGTTTGGTGACCGCAAAAAGTGGATCATCGGGTTCGCCGAGGCGCGCGGGCAGATGGCCTGAAGAGAGCGTGCGGCCCTGCTCATCGAGCAGCGCGAGCACGTCGAGCCCACGCGGGGTCATGAGGGAAGTCGCGGCGGTGGTCACGTGCGCGGGCGCGGGAACCCGGGCGGCGTCACGGGCCACGTCTTCCAGCGCCTGGCTCAAGGCGAGCTCATCCATCGAGCGGCGTACGTCACCTTGCAGACGCTCGGCTTCGGCGTCGACGGTGACCATCAGCTGATCGACGCGCGCTTCCTGCTGGCCCGAGAGCAGCGAAGAGAGGTTGCGCAGCGCGAGCGGAACCACCACGGCGATCTGCAGCACCGAGAGCGCGATGAAGGCGAGGGCGAGCGTCCAGCGAAGGCGCATCGGGTGGCTACTCCGCGGCGAAGAAGACGTCGTCGAGGCGGGGCAGCCCCAGCGCGTCACGGGTGAGGTGCTGCACTTCTTTGGCTGCGATCACGCCAAGCCCACGGGTCACCAGGGGGATGAGTGGAAGTTCGGGGGCGAGTTGAAGCGCGAGCTCACGCGCGCGGGCGTCGAGGTCTCCGGCTGCGGCCAGCTGCTGCAGCACCGCGGGAATTCGGGCGTGCTGACCTGCGAGCTCGAGCCAGAGAATCAGCGCTCCGGTCGGCGTGGGGGGCAGGGCGACGCT
>JAYTAT010001000.1:0-2578 GCA_043737315.1 Archangium sp. | reverse complement strand
GAAGGCGAGCGGGCACCCGTTGTTGTTCGATCACCAGTACGGCCGGAAAGACCCGGTGGTGCTGGGGGATGTCGTGCTCGACCGCACGCCGCTGCATGCAGCGTCGTTGGTGATCGAGTCACTGGGTGTCGCGGTTGAAGCGCCTCTGCCCGAGGACCTCGGCAGGGTGCTCTCTGCGCTTCGCGGCTAGGCCTACACTTCGACGGACAATTTCACTCGGCGACCGGCAGCGGCGCCTTGCCGTGCACGAGGATCTTGTCCTCCTGCTTGAAGGCGACCTCGACCTTGCCGTCACGCACCCCGCGCACGAGGCCGAGCCCGAACGTCGGGTGATCGACCACGTCGTCGACCACGAAGGTCTCGCGGGGCGAGTACTTCTTCGCCTGGGTCAGATCCTTACCCTTGAACTGCTCATCCCAGCTGAGCACCACCGTCGAGGCGCCGGTGCTGCGCTTGACGGCCGTGCTCTTCGAAGAAGAAGAGGATGAAGCAGACGCGCGCTTAGGGGCCGCGAACGACTGGATCTTCACCAGCGGTTGCACCCCGCGGTAGTTGTGCTCGCCCCCGCACGTGTTGCACTTCACCTTCACCACCTTGGGTCCCACCATCGCGATGATGGTGTGCGCGAGGTTCAACTCGCACTTGCCGCAGGCAGCGTCGATCTCACCACCGACCCGGGTCGCGTTGGGCGTCGTCATTCGGCTGGGGCGAATAACAGAAAGTGCGCGCAGGTGAAGCGCGTTTCCCTGCCTGCCCGCCCTGCTTGTTCGGGGGAGGCACTCACGTAGAGTACCCCCGCTCATGTCGTCGCAGACCGGCAGCCCCGCAGAACCCCCGAAGCCGTCCGTGCTGTACACGGCCGTCGAGAGCATCGGGTCGAGCGTTTACCGCTTCGTCGAGCAGGTCGGCGGGCTCGCAGAACTCCTCTTTCAGATCATCAAGTGGTCCGTGCGCCGGCCGTTTCGGCTGCAGAACCTCTTCGCCCAGCTCGACTTCGTGGGCGTCGGCTCGATCTTCATCGTGGCCCTCACGGGGATCTTCTCGGGCATGGTGTTCGCCCACCAGAGCTGGCGCGCCTTCGATCTCTTCAACGCCGAGAGCCTGGTTGGCCCCACCGTCTCGTTGACCATCACCCGCGAACTGGCCCCTGTCTTCGCGGCCCTGATGGTCACCATGCGCGCCGGCAGCGCGATGTGCACTGAGCTGGGCACCATGCGCGTCACCGAACAGGTCGACGCCCTCGAGACGATGGCCGTCAACCCGATCCAGTACCTGCTGGTGCCCCGGGTGCTGGCCGGCTTCATCATGGTGCCGTTGCTGGTGCTGATCTTCGACCTGCTCGGGCTCACCGGCGGCTACTTCGTAGCGGTCACGGTCAAGGGGCTCTCGGCCGGCACCTTCATGACGCGCACGCAGCAGTGGCTCGACCCGGAAGACATCTCGGAGGGCCTCATCAAGGGCGCCGTGTTCGGGCTCTTCGTGATGCTGGTCGCCTGCTTCAAGGGCTACAACGCGAGCGGCGGGGCCAAGGGCGTGGGGCAGGCCACCACCGAGGCGATGGTCACTTCAGCGCTCGGTATCTTCATTCTCGATTACTTCGTCGGCGTTCTCCTCCACTGATGTCAGACGAGAAGACCAGGCCGATCATCGAGATCGTCGAGCTGCACAAGTCGTTCGGCGAGCACCATGTGCTCAAGGGCATCACGCTGAGCGTGCCGGCGGGCAGCACCCTGGTGATCCTCGGTGGCTCCGGCAGTGGCAAGACCGTGCTGATGAAGCACATGATAGGCCTGCTCAAGCCCGACAGCGGCCAGGTGGTGATCGACGGCGAAGACATCGTGCCCATGGGCATGGAAGAGCTCGAGCGCATCCGCCGCAAGTTCGGCATGGTCTTTCAGGCCGCCGCGCTCTTCGACTCGATGACGGTCTACGAGAACGTCTCGTTCGCCCTCCGCGAGCACCGGAAAGAATTGGGCGAGACCAAGATGCGCGAGATCGTGCGCGACAAGCTGGCCATCGTCGGTTTGAAGGACGTGGAAAACAAGTTCCCGGCAAGCCTCTCAGGCGGCATGCGAAAGCGCGTGGGCCTCGCCCGGGCGATCGTGCTCGACCCGAAGATCGTGCTCTACGACGAGCCCACCACGGGCCTCGACCCCATCACCACCGACTACGTCGACGAGATGATCCTCGATGCGAAGAAACAACTGGGCGTCACCTCGGTGGTCATCAGCCACGACATCGCCTCGGCCTTCAAGGTCGCAGACAACATCGCCTTCCTGTATCAGGGTGAGATCGTCGACCAGGGTCACCCTTCGACGTTGCGCCACACGCAGCACCCCGGCGCGAAGCTGTTTCTGCAGACGTGGTTTGGAAAGAACTGAAGTCGTGGCCGTGTGCGCCTGGACGGGTAGAGTGGTGTTGCCGTGAAGAAACTGATGACGCCATTCCGGGTCGGACTGCTGGTGATCGCCGCGGGTGCGATCCTCTTCACCTTTCTCACCTTCGTGAAGAAGGGCGGCATGAAGGAGGACGAAGGCGTCACCGTCTTCGCCTACTTCCGCGACGCCTCAGGGCTCAA
>JAYTAT010000999.1:0-2579 GCA_043737315.1 Archangium sp. | reverse complement strand
TCGGCGGGCACGATGGGCTTGGCGGGCTCGCTGCACCCCGCGAGCACCAGCATCACCCCCGCCAGCCGGCGTGAATTCACTTCGTGCCGGGAGCGGGCGGCGCGGCCTTGCTGGTCGTGAGCCCGTCCATCTTCATGGTGCCGTCGAACGTCACCTCGCGCTCCATGGTGATGTTCGGGGCCTCCATGGTGCCTTTCACCTTGGCGCCCTTGTGGAGCTCGATCACGCTGGTCGCCCGAATGAGGCCTTCCACCGTGCCGCTGATCACCACCGTGCCCGCGGTGATCTCCGCGTTGACCCTGGCCGAAGCGCCGATGATCAGCACCTCGTCGGTCTGAATGTGCCCGCTGTACTTTCCATCGATGCGGACCTGGCCCTTGAAGACCAGCTTGCCTTCGAACTCGCTGCCCTTACCCAGCAGCGTATCGACCTCTGCTCCACCCGTCTTCGGCGACAAAGCGCTCTCCTCGTTCTTCGAGTTCTTCTCGAACAGGGCCATCTTCCACTCCTGATTCTTTTCAGCGGCGAATCAACGCCACGATGCGATCGAGGTCTTCGTAGCTGAAGAACTCCACTTCCAGCGTGCCTTTTCCACCACCCCGCTCCACCAGCTTCACTTTGGTACCCAGCCGACGCTGCAGGTCTTCCACCAGCTTCCGGGCTTCAGGGGTGCCTTGTTGAGCGGCGCCCTTCTTCTTGGTGCTCACCTGCCCACCACCGCGCGCCAGCTTCACCCGCGCTTCGGTCTCGCGCACGGTGAGCTTGTCGGTCACCACGTCACGCGCCAGCAGCACCATCTCTTTGCTGCTGCCCAGCCCCAGAATGGCGCGGGCGTGGCCCATGTCGAGGTCGCCTTCGGCCACCAGCTGCTTCACTTCATTGGGCAGGTGCAGCAGCCGCAACGAATTGGCCACGCTCGAACGATCTTTGCCGACCCGATCGGCGACCTGCTCCTGCGTCATCTTCCGTTCTTCCACCAGCCGGCGGTACGCCTCGGCCTCTTCCAGCGGGTTCAAGTCGGCGCGCTGAATGTTCTCCACCAGGGCCAGCTCGTACGCTTCGGAGTCGCTCGCCTCGCGGATGATGACGGGCAGCTCGGTGAGGCCGGCCTTCTGCGCCGCACGCCAGCGCCGTTCGCCAGCGATGATGCGGTAGCCCTTGGCGTCCTTGCGCACGAGGATCGGTTGGAGCAGCCCCTGGTGTTTCAAGCTCGCCGCGAGCTCCTCCAACGCCGCTTCATCGAAGCTGCGGCGCGGGTTGGCCCGGTCGGCGTGAATCTGGTCGATGGGCAGCTTGGTGGGGCCACCGCCGTGCCCCTTTTCACTGGGCGTGCGCGCGTCGGCGAGGAGCGCGCCCAGGCCACGGCCCAGGGCCGGCTTCCGGTTCTGCTGCGGCAACATCTTGATGACGCCAGGCATGTGGTGGGTCCTTGTTCCTTAGCGGGCGGGGGCTGAAGCACGTGGCGCAGGAGTGCCCTTGCGCAGCCGGGCCTTGTCGCGCTTGAGCAGCTCGCGGGCGACGCCCAGGTAGGCCTCGCACCCCTTGGAGCGGATGTCGTACAACAAGACGGGTTTGCCGAAGCTGGGGCTCTCGGCCAGCCGCACGTTGCGTGGCACCACGGTGGTGAACACCAGCTGGGGGAACACGCGGCGCACTTCGTCGGCGACCTGGTGGCTGATGTTCGCGCGAGGGTCGAACATGGTGAGCACGATGCCCTCGACAGTCAGCCTGGGGTTGAGCCGCTGCTGCACCAACTCGACGGTCGACATGAGCTGCGCCAGGCCCTCCATCGCGTAGTACTCGGTCTGCAGCGGGATGAGCACCGAGTCGGCGGCGGCGAGCGCGTTGAGGGTCAGCAGACCCAGGGACGGCGGGCAGTCGATGAGGATGAAGTCGTACTTCCCCTTGAGCGGGTCGAGGGCCTGCTTGAGGCGCTGCTCCCGCCTTTCCATGGTCACCAGCTCGACCTCGGCGCCGGTGAGATCGTTGGTGGCCGGCACCACGTCGAGAAACCGCAGCTCGGTCGGGTGGACCAACTCGGCGAGCGGCTGGCCGTCGATGAGGGCGTCGTAGATGGAGCCCGTCAGCTGGGTCTTGTCGATGCCCAGCCCGCTGCCGGCGTTGCCCTGGGGGTCCAGGTCGATGAGCAGCGTCTTCCGTTCGGCCGCGGCGAGGGAGGCGGCGAGGTTGATGGCGGTGGTGGTCTTGCCCACACCGCCCTTCTGGTTGGAAATACAGACGATTCGACCCATGAACGCTTCCTAGCGCATGGGTCTGACAAGCGGCAGCAGGCGTTTCCTTCTTCCTCTGCTTTTTGCGGGGTCTTTTGCCGGCGCCTCACCGTTTCACGTGGAACACCGCCACGCCGCGGGGGTCACCGGAGTGCGGCAAGGTCAAGGTGCGGCGACTGACCAGCTCCAGACCGGCGGCGGCGGCGTGGGCGGCGAGGGTTTCGGGGGGCGGGGTCTGGCCCATCATGGTGACCACCCTGCCGCCGGGCGCCAGGTAGGCGCGGGCGAGCAGGAGAAAGGGCCCCACGTCCATGAAGGCCCGCGAGATGACGAGGTCGACCTGGGGCA
>JAYTAT010000998.1:0-6441 GCA_043737315.1 Archangium sp. | reverse complement strand
CCGCGCGGTATCGCCGCGTTCCCAGGCGGCGGCCGCCGCGACCAGCTTCAGGTTGCCCACAGCGCCGATGCCGCGAGAGAAGACCGCCTCGTCGCGCGAGTGGGCCGCCGCCTCGGCGTCTTCCACCACCACCGTCTCGAAGCCGACGTTGCGGTGCTCGATGGGCCCGCCCCGAGAACGCCACGAGACGGTCGCCCCCAGAGAGGCCACCTCGCCCACGCAGGCCGGCATCGACTCGAGCCGCACCAACACGCGGGTGGGCAGGTTTCGGCGCAGGTCGGCCAGGTGCAGCACGGGGTGACCGTTCACGAACTCGAGATGGCGGCCCGGCACCTCGGCGACGCGCAAGCCCGTGGTGTCGAAACGCAGCTCGACGTTTCGCGCGATGGCGCTGCGCGCGGCGGTCACCTCGCGGCCGAGGATCTCTTCCAGCGCGCCAGCGTCTTTGAGGTACCCGTACATGCCGCCCCCCCGCTCTGAGAGATGCAGCATCAAGGCGCCGTCGATGTCGGCCCCCACGCCGAGCGCAGTGAGGGTGATCGCCTCGTCGTGCACGCGGCCCACCAACGCAGCCAGCTCGGGCTCGGTGAGCATGCCCACCGTGGGCTGGCCATCGCTCACCAGCACCAGGCGTCTGGCCCCCGTCGCGGCGCGCAACGAGCCCCACCCCGCCGTCACGCCACCCGAGATGTTGGTGCTGCCCGCGGCCTGCAGCGCATCGATGGCCGCGTGGAAGCTCGCCTTGCTCTCCGCGTCGACCTTGCGCAGCTCGAAGGCGGTGATCTCGGTGCCGAAGGCAGAGAGTGAAAGCTCGTCGCGCTCGCTGAGCAGATCGACCAGCCGGTGCGCTGCCTTCCGCGCGTCTTCCATCTTCGAGCCCGACATCGAGCCTGAGGTGTCGAGCACCAGCGCCAGCGAGATCGGCTGATCGGTCTTCTCTTCCCCGCGTTCGTCGAGCGTCACGGTCAGCTCAGCAAAGAGCTCGCTGCCGTTCTCGTGCACCGCGGTGTGACTGGGGCGCGCTTCGATGCGCACGCCGCCACCCTTCGAGACCCAGACTTGACCGGGCTTCGGGATGACCGGCCTTGGTTTGGTCACGGCCGACATGAAAGCGGCCAACGAGAGCGCGAGCGCGCTGCCGAGAAGAATGCGGGTCTTGCTCATGGAGTGACTCCTGGTGGTCGACAGGAAGCACCGTCACACGCAACAACCCCACTGCGGCATCGGGCGAAGATCGAGGTCGGTCGTTCGACCGTCGGTCGAATGCCCGATGGCTTATTTCGACTTGTTCATCTCGAGGCGCAGGAAGTCGGTGAGCTTGTTCGCCACTTCCTGGGGCATGTCTCGAACGAGCGCCTTGCGGCACAAACCCGGGGTGGCGCTGTAGCTCTTCAAGAAGTCTTCACAGGGTGAACAACCACCCAGGTGCGCCTCGAGCTTCACTCGGAGCTCTGCGTCGAGCTCGCCGTCGAGGTATTCGAGCAGCAACTCGACGCTGTCTTTGCAGTTGGGAATGGAAGCGCTCATCGAGGGGCCGTCAGGTGAAGACAGCCCTTCATTGTTACCCAAGCCCCCCAGATGCAACGGAGAATGGGGAAGCGCCCCCGGATGACTGAACGGATGAACAGAGCGCTCACGAACGCTCGGCGTAAAAATGATCGATGGCTGCGCGCAGCGAAAGTCGAGCGCGGTGCAACCTGCTCTTCACGGCCGGAACGGTGGCCCCGGTGAGAACGGCGATCTCTTCGTACGACAAGCCCTCGAGATCCTTGAGCACGAACACTTCGCGGTACTCATCTCCCAGCCGTGCGGCGCCGTCTTCGATGGCCTTTCGCAGCTCCTTGTCCATCGCCTCGCCTTCGGCATCGCGGAAGTCCGAGACCTCTTCCACCAGGCTGCCGCGTTCGTTGAACTCAGGGCCTTCGAGCGGCGACTCCACCTGGTTGACCACCTTGCGGTGACGCAGGCGCATCAACGCGTGGTTGGCAGCGATCCGGTAGACCCACGAACCGAACTGCGCATCGCCGCGGAAGTTTTGGAGGTTGCGGTAGGCGGACAGGAAAGATTCCTGGAGCACCTCGGCGGCGTCGTCGGCCGAATTCAGCATGCGCTGGGCAAGGCTGAAGACACGCGCCCGGTGGCGTTCGACGAGCCCCTCAAAGGCGGCCACGTCTCCACGCTGAGCGCGGGTCAACAGCTCAGTGTCTTCTGACGGAATCAACGGCGCGGAACCGTGGACTTTCCGACTCTCAGCGTCAAGTGACATGACCACCCTTAGGGTCTACGGGCCGACACAGTTCCGGTTTCACCTGCCTCCATGGCTGACGAACGAAGACCGGCGGTCGTGAAAACGGAACGGCTTCTGGGCCCATGCCCCTGCGTATTCCACGCCAATCCGTGGGCTGGCCGTGATGTCGCGCGCCGTTACCGATTCACCACGCGCGATGAAGAGCGGCGCCTGATTCAGCGGCAGTGCATTCAGGCCCAGGGTGAGCCTAAGCGCGCGGGTGAGGCGGCCCGGCCCATCGGTGCGCAGACCCTCGGGAATTCCCTCTCGTGGCTCGAGGGCGCGAATGAGCACCGCCGCCCCGTCACCCACCACCACGTTCACGCAGAGGTGCATGCCGTAAACGAGAAAGAGGTAGGCGTGACCCGCAGGTCCGTACATCACCTCGGTGCGTTTGGTGCGCCCTTTGGACGAATGGCAGGCGAGATCGTGGGGGCCGACGTATGCCTCAGTCTCGACGATTCGACCAACTCGTGCGCGACCGCGCACGACGTGCACGAGATCCATGCCCAGCAAAGACTTCGCGACTTTCACGGCGTCGCCTGAATGAAAGGACAGCGGCAGCGGTTTCACGGCATCGAAGGTAACGCGCCCAACTTCGTGTAGACATTCACCCCAGCCATGATGCCCTCAGGACGACTTACCGGAATCCTGCAGCCCGTCTTTTCGCTGCGCAGTCACCACGATGTCGGCATCGGTGACTTCGAGGCCTTCGACGCTTTATTCGGGTGGATGCGAAAGGCCTCCCAGAAACTGGTGATGGTGCTGCCGTTGTTGCCCACCACCCCGGGCGACCCCAGCCCGTACTCGACGCGCTCGGCGTTCGGGTTGAACCCGCTGTTCATTCACCTGGGCTGGTTGCCTGAAGGCGTGCGTTTCACCCTCGAAGAGCAGCAGGCCATCGACGCCGCGCGCGCCTCACCGACCGTGCGCTACGACCTGGTCTTCCCCGTGAAGACCGCCGCTCTCGAGCGCGCCTTCGTTTCGTTTCAGGCGCAGGGCAGCACCGCGCGCGGCCGCGAGTTCGATGCGTGGTGCGTTTCGCAACGTGAGTGGCTCGATGGCTACGCGCTCTACGCAGCGCTGTGCGAAACGTTCCAGCAGAAGCCGTGGTGGGAGTGGCCTTCGCCCCTCGCGCACCGCGAACCCCGTGCAATCGAAGCGGCGCAGCGGGAACACGGCAAACGTGTGCGGTATCACCAGTGGCTGCAGTGGGTGGCCGATGGGCAGTGGCAACGCGTGCGCGGGTCGGCGCGGCAGCACGGTATTTTGCTGTGTGGCGACGAGCCCTTCATCATCGCGCAGGACTCGGCCGACTGCTGGTGCTTCCCGAAGTTCCTGAGGCGCGACGGCAAGCTGGGCGTACCGCCCGATGACTTCTCGCTCGACGGTCAGGACTGGGGCCTGCCCTGGTTCGACTTCGAGGCGCTCGCGCTCGATGGCGACGCGTGGTTACGAAGGCGCGCGCGTCACGCCGCGGCCACCTACGACGTGCGCCGCATCGATCACGCCATCGGGTACTTCCGCCAGTACGTACGCGACGTGGAGCACCCCCAGGGCCGTTTCATTCCTTCCGAAGAGCCGGCGCAGCGGGCGTTGGGTGAGAAGAACTTTCGCCTGCTGTCGGAAGGCGCGGGCATCGTGGCCGAAGATCTCGGCGTCATCCCCCGCTTCGCCAAGGACGCGCTCGCCTCCCTGGGCTTGCCCGGCTACCAGGTGATGCGCTGGAGCCGCGAAGACGGCGTGTACCGCGACCCCCGGCATTACCCCGAGACCTCGCTGGTCACCACCGGCACGCACGACACCCAGACCCTGCGCGGCTGGTGGGAGACCACCACCGACTGGGAGCGCGAGATGGCCTGCCGCACGTGGCCCGAGCTCAGCTCCTTTCAGCCGCCGCCCCAGGCGTGGAGCTTCGAGCTTCACGAGGCGCTCTTGAGGGCGGCGCTCAACGCGCAGTCGGCCACGTGTATTCTTCCGTGGCAGGACGTGTTTGGTGAGGCCGAGCGCACCAATACGCCGGGCACCGTGGGGCCGCACAACTGGGCCTACCGGATGCGGCCTGAGGTGCAGATGTTGGCCAGCGATGCAGCACTGCAGCGCACGGCGAACTGGTTGGCCCGCCTCGCTCACGAAGGCCTTCGCGGGTAACGGATTTCAGTACCGCTGTTCCTGCCGCCGCGCTGAGCGGGGCCCCCACATTTAGGGCACGCGGAGGACCTGGCCGGGCCCTACTACTGCACCACCTTGGCTCCACTGCTGTACAAGCGCGGCGTGCGATGGCGCGTCTTCATTTTCGGGTTGGCGCTCTTGTGCCTTGCCTCGTGTGCGACCGCGCCCCCCACCCCTGATTCGATGGAGGTCGACGACTTCGACATCGACGGCGTGAAGCAGCTCAAGACGGCCGACCTCAAGGAGAAGATCGTCACCGCCGAGTCTTCGTTTCTCCCGGCCTGGGTGCCGCTGTTGGGCAAACGCGAGTGGTTCGACCCCATCACCTGGCAGGCCGACCTCCGCCGCATTCAGCGCTTCTACGAGGCCAACGGGTATTACCAGGCGCGGGTGCTCGAAGACGTGGTCACCCAGACCAGGCCGCGGCACGTGAAGCTGCTGGTCAAGCTGCGCGAAGGTGAGCCTTCCCGGATCAACACGGTCACCATCACCGGCCTCGAGGCGCTCGACCCCGAGAGGCAGGCCACCGTGCTCGACGAGCTGCCGCTCAAGACGGGCGACATCTTCATGGAAGACGCCTGGTTTCGCATGAAGGCGCTCTTGAGCCTGCGCCTGCGCGAGCTGGGTTTTGCCGAGGCGAAGGTCACCGGTGAAGCGGTGGTCGATGCCGAGGCGGCGACGGTCTCGCTGGCCCTCACGGTCGAGCCGGGCACGCGCTTCCGCTTCGGAAAGTTGTTCGTGGCCACCGATGCCAACGCGCAGGTGCCGGCCAAGCTCATCGCCAACCAGGCCTCACCCGACTTCCCCGAAGGCGCGTGGTTCAGCGAGTCGGCGATGGCGGCGGCCCAGTCGCGCGTCTTTCAGATGGGCGTGTTCGCTGGCGTGAAGGTCAACCGCGGCATTCCTGATCGCGCCGAAGGCACCGTGCCGGTGGTGATCGACGTCAAAGAAGCGCCCTTTCATTCGTTGCGTTTCGGCGGAGGGCTCGGCGGCGATCTCATTCGCCAGGAGGTGCGCCTCATCGGCGAGTACACCGATCGCAACCTCGGCTTCTCGCGCCTCTTCTTCAAGAACTCGCGGCTCGATCGCCTCACGCTGCGGGCAAAGTTTGGCCTCGCCTTCCTGCCCAACGTGGTCGAGGTGGCGCGCAGCTCTGCGCTTTCCAAGTGGGGCCCGACGGGACGCATCTACGCGGAATACGAAGTGCCCCGCATGTTCGACCTGCGCACCCTGTCTTTTCAGGGAAGCCTCGACCTGCTGCGCACGCTCGACAACACCTACGACTACTTCGCGCTCGAAGCGAAGCTGGGCGTCATCTGGCGGCCGCGCATCGACTTGACCATCTTCCCCTCGCTCAACTTCAACAGCTTCCTGCTGCAGACGGCGATCGAGCTGCGCGACACCGCCCCGGCCGGTGCGATCGGTTGCCCCGAGGCCCCCGAGGTCTGCTGGGTCGCCTTCCTCGACCTGAACGTGGAGTTCGATCGCCGTGACAACCGCCTCGAGCCCACCGCGGGCTATTACTTCGGGTTCGATGCGGCCGGCGGCATCTCGGCGGCGCTGCGCCTGCGGCCGTTCTTCAAGCTGACACCAGAGGCTCGCGGTTACGTGAGCTTCGGTAAGTACAAACAGTTCACCTTCGCAGGCCGGGTGAAGTTCGGCGTGTTGCTCGCGCCGGAAAACGACACGCCCATCGTCGTGCGCTATTTTTCGGGGGGTGCAGGCATGCGCGGTTTCCAGCAGCGACGCCTCTCACCGCAGATCGCGGTGCTCACCCGGGACGACCTCCCTGGGTGCCCGCTGAGGACAAAGTGGGTGGGCCCTGATGCCTGCCCCAAAGACGGCACCACCCTGCCCATCGGCGGCGCGGGCCTCTTCGAGGCGGCCTTCGAGGCGCGCTGGGCCTTCAGCGAGAATTGGATCATCGCGCTGTTCAACGACTGGGGCATCGTCGCTGAGAAGCCGCTGGGCCAGGGGCAGGA
>JAYTAT010000997.1:0-2580 GCA_043737315.1 Archangium sp. | reverse complement strand
TCGTGGTCGACACGAAGTGGTTCCGCGGCAACTTCCCCGAGTCGTGCTCGGTCGAGGCCGCTTCACTGCGCGGTCCGCTCGACATCAAAGAGTCGCAGAACGCCCAGTGGGTCGAGGTGGTGCCCAGGGCGAAGCTTGAAGGCGACTCGAAGAACTACTTTGGGGTGAACGACGCGCGGCGCTTCACCCACGTGCGCTTGAACATCTTTCCTGACGGCGGCGTGGCGCGGCTGCGCGTGCACGGCGAAGTGATCCCCGATTGGACGAAGCTGCGCGTGTTCGGCGGCCTGGTGGACCTCGCAGCGCTGGAGAACGGCGCGTACGTGCTCGCGTGCAGCGACATGTTCTTCGGCTCGCGTCACAACCTCATCAAGCCCGACCGCTCGGTGAACATGGGTGACGGCTGGGAGACCAAGCGCCGCCGCGGGCCGGGTCACGACTGGTCACTCGTTCGCCTGGCGGCCTCCGGTACGGTGCAGCGCATCGAGGTCGACACCACGCACTTCAAGGGCAACGCGCCGGGGCGCTGCCTCATCGAGGCGTGCACCGGGCCGCGAGACGCGAAGCCTGATGCGTTGACGGGATGGCGCACGGTGGTCGAGAGCCCGCTGCAGCCGCACACGCGCCACGTGTTCGATGAGCAACTGCGCCGGGTGGGGCCGGTCACGCACGTGCGGCTGTCCGTGTTCCCGGATGGCGGCATCGCGCGGCTGCGGGTGTGGGGCGAGCTGACCCAGACGCCGCATGCGGGGCTGACGCGGCTCAATGCGCTTTCCACCGATGCGGCGGCGACCGAGTTCTTGAAGGCGTGCGGCTCGAAGAAGTGGGCCACCGCAATGGCGTGGGCGCGGCCGTTCGAGAACGTGCCGGCGCTGATGCGCGTGGCAGAGCGGGAGTGGTGGAAGTCGGGTGAGGCCGATTTCCTGGAAGCGTTCGCGGCCCATCCGCGGATTGGCGACAAGAGCGCGGGCAAGTGGGCGTCTCAGGAACAGTCGGGGGCTTCTGCCGCTGCGAATGCCACGCTGGAGAAATTGAAGACGCAGAACGATGCGTACTTCGCGAAGTTCGGCTTCATCTTCATCGTCTGCGCGACGGGGAAGTCGGCCGACGAGATGCTGGCGCTGCTGGAAGCGCGGTTGCCAAACGATCGAGCCACCGAGATCCGCACGGCTGCGGAAGAGCAGGCGAAGATTACTCAGCTGCGTTGGAACAAGTGGCTCGAAGAACACGCATGACTTTTTCACCTCTCCCTGCGACCGCGGGGAGAGACCGGGTGAGGGCCCCAAGATGATCACCACGCACATTCTCGACACGACACTGGGCAAGCCAGCGCGAGCAGTACCCATTCAGCTGGAAAGGCAGTCGGGGTCTGAGTGGGAGCTCGTCGGCTCAGGTCAGACCGACGACGACGGCCGCCTCAAGACGCTCACCCCACCTGGCCCCGTGGAGCCAGGCATCTGGCGCATTCGCTTCGACACCAAGCAGTACTTCGCGGCGATCGGCACGAAGGCCTTCTACCCGGTGGTCGAAGTGGTCTTCGAGATCGTCGACGGCGCGGCGCACTACCACGTGCCGTTGCTGCTCAACCCGTGGGGTTATTCGACCTATCGCGGGAGCTGAAGAAGGAGCTCAGTGCGACAGGCGGAACTCGGTCACGCCCGCGGGTGCTCGCACCCAGGTGTACGCGCCGTCTTTGAACCAACCACTCTGAGCCGCGTCGAACGCCGCCCGCGTGGTCTGCCCGGTCAAACCCGCGACGGCCGTCACCACGCGCGTCTCGGTCCAGATTCGCGCCACGGTTCCGCGCGGAGCCCGGCTCAACGTCAGCGTGGTGCTCGTCGCATTTCGAACGGCCGCCAACTCGGTGAGTACGCCATCGACCTCATGCACGCTGAACGTGGTGCGCGTCGTCGACGGGTACGCCAACACCGTGAGCCGCCCCGATGAGTTCGTCGAGCCCAGCGCCGTCGAGTCATCCGTCACCTCGAGTGGAATGAGCGCGCCCTCTTTCACGAACAGGGGAATGCGCGAACGATCACTCGAGTCGTACGCCGTCAGCGTGGCGCCGCCCCCGTGCACCGCCGCCGACCACCAATCGATCCACCGCGACCCGGCCGGCAACACGACATCCCGAATGCCCGTGTCATCCAGAATCGGAGCGACCAGGAACGCATCACCCAGCACGTACCGGTAATCGGCCGCCCAGCTCGCCAGCTCACCCACCGGCTGCATCGGCACGGGCGCGCCCGCGTAGGCGGCTTCAGAGATGCTGAACAGGAACGGCACCAGCTGATGATGCAGCTTGGCCCAGTACCGGTACGTGGCCACCGTCTCGTCGACACGCTCGTTGACGGTCCACGGCGTGAGGTTGCCGCGGCCATGCAGCTGCATGAACGGGGTCATCGCGCCCACCGCCACCCAGCGCACGAAGTTGGCCTGGCTGAACGGCACCTGGATCGACATGTTCACGTCGTCGATGTCGAGGTAGCCGCCCACGTCGCTGCCGATCATCACGTAGCCCGCCCGCGCGCTGCGGAACATGTGGTCGAGCGCGTCTTCGAGGCCGATCCAGTCGCGCCG
>JAYTAT010000996.1:0-2582 GCA_043737315.1 Archangium sp. | reverse complement strand
CGGGGGCGCCCGTTCGTTTCGGCTGACTCCAGGGCGAACGCCAGGGCGCGTCACGCAGAATGCCCAGCCCACGCAGCTCACGCTTCCAGCCCTCGATGAACGAGCGGCGCAGAATGAGCTCTTCGGGTTCACCCGCTTCACCGAAGGCCTCGGCCTGCGTGAGCAGCTCTTCACTGGGCTTGACCAGCGCCAGCGTGGCGAGCGCGTCGGCCGAGGTGATGTTCGAGAGCTGGGGCGCCACGTCGTGTGAAGCCTGCCGGGCCGACGCCCGTTGCTTCTGCAAAGAGGTCAGCGTGTCGTCGCGAATGAGCAGCAATGCTTCTTCGAGCTGTGCGTCGGGCAGGTTCTTGAGCAGCTTCGAAGGAGGGGGCCAGGTGGCAGAGGCCGCCACCGCCGGTACGTCGCGCAGCGTGGCGAAAAGAATGAAGACCGCGTCTGAGGGCTCTTCGATGGCCAGCCCGCGGCGGTGCTCCGCTTGGGTCCACAGGCGGGGATCTTCGGGAAAGACGAACGCGGTGGCCGCGCGCAGCCGCAAGTCGAGCTGGGGCGTCAACGCCGCTCTTCCTTCCGTGCGCAACTGGGGCGCCGCATCGAAGGCGCGCCGCAACGTGAGCCACAACGCAGGCGGCGGCAGCTGGGCGGAAGGCTTGCGCACCGCGTGGTCGAGCACGCGCGAAAGCGAGCCCTCCGACATCGAGAAGCGCAACGTCAGCCGCGCGCTGAGCAAGGCGAGCCGGAGCGCGCGAACGGGCTCGGTGCCGGCGAGGGCCGACAACCAGCTCGAGGTCTGCTCGGGCTTGCCCATCACCAAGGCGGCCGCCTGGCTGTCGAGGTCGAGTTGAGACCACTCGCCGGTCTGAACCGCGCGCACCACCTCTTCGCCCGCCACGCGGAGCTCCGGCGGCGATTCCCTCAGGCCTGGCTCGACGAAGTCCTGCAACGTGAAGCGCACGAGCGAACTGTGCCATCGCAGCGGCCCGCTTACCGGCTCAGAGTTGTCCGCGCGCCGACGACCAGAGAAGGCAGCAGCCGGTCGCGGTCAATTCCTTCAAGAGTCGGTGAGCCGAGAACACAACGCCACCAGCTGCGCCCCCGAATCCTTCACCACCTTGGGCCCAAGCCCCGCGACCGCGCGCAACGCCGCCGCACTGGTGGGCCGCGCCTCTGCCACCGCGACCAGGGCGCGATTGGTGAGCACCCTGAACGCGGGCACCCGCCGTTTGCGCGCCTCCTCCAACCGCCACGCGCGCAGCTTCGCCACCAGCCCGGCCGACTCGCCCGACGACGGCAACTCCACCGCAGGCTTGCGCCCTTCCCGCTTCGACCCGCGCCGCTTTCGGGTGCTCGTCTTCTGCGGCCGTTTCCCCTTCTTCGCCGGAGCGCTCTTGATGGGCAGCTGCACGCCCTCCAACGAGCCGCGGCCAATCAGATGGAGCCGGTGGAAGGGAATCTTCTTCCCCTCCTTCTCGAAGACGTCGTCGTCCACGCGCACCTGCCCCGCACGCACGAGGCCCGAGAGCAGCCGCTCGAACCGGGGCCGCGCCTCAGGCGCATCGCCGAGCAGCTCCCGGCACAACCGCCCGCTGGCCTGCCCAGGTGACGCCCGCAGCCGCGCCAGCAGCTCGGACAAGAGGGTGACCTCTTCCGCGCTCGGCCGCTCGAAGAGCGCCCCGATGCACTGGGTCGGCGCGCAGACGTCGCACAGCCCGCACGGCTTGCCTGAGTCAGCCTGATCACCAAAGTGCTGCACCAGCGACACCATGCGGCAGCGATGGCTTTCGGCGAAGCGTGCGACGAGCGCCAGCTGCTCTTCACGAAGACGGCGCTGCTCGGCGTAGGGCGCCGCCCACTCGTCATGGCCGCGCGTGAGTTGATCTTCAGTGACGCCCCGCACGCCACCGTGGATCCACAACTTCTCCAGCGCCTTCTCGAAGTCGTCCATGTTGATGCGGGAGCGCCTCCGCACACTCTCTGCATCCTGGGGTACCAAGGTGAGCGCCCGCGCGAGCTTCTTGAGCACCGCGGCATCGGGGTAGTCGCGAGAAAGGAAGAACTCGTGCGTCTTGCGATCGACGAAGTGGTGCATCAGCACCGCGCGCGAGGGCAGCCCGTCACGGCCGGCGCGGCCGATCTCCTGGTAATACCCCTCGACGCTGCCGGGCAGCGCCAGGTGCAGCACGGTGCGCACGTTCGCCTTGTCGATGCCCATTCCGAAGGCGACGGTCGCCACCACCACGTCGAGCTTGCCGGTGAGGAACGCGGTCTGCGTGTTGGCGCGCACGTCGGGTGAAAGGCCCGCGTGGTAGGGCGCGACGCGCAGATTTTCGCCGAAGGTTGCGGCGGCGGCTTCGGCGGTCTTGCGGGTGGGCGCGTAGACGATGGCGGGCAGTCGGGCGGGATCGCTGAGCCACTGCTGCGCACGATCGATGCGTTCGTGCGGCGTGACCTCGAGCGCCTCGATGGCCAGGTTGTGACGGCGAAAGCCGTGAATGAGCTGACGGGCGCCGGTGCGCAGGCCGAGCTGCTTGACGATGTCGGCCTGAACGATGGGCGTCGCGGTGGCGGTCAGCGCCATCACGGGT
>JAYTAT010000995.1:0-2583 GCA_043737315.1 Archangium sp. | reverse complement strand
TCGATGGTTCAACTGCTCACCCCTCAGGACGCTTGGGGGTGACTTCCTTCACACCCTTGGTGGTGATGCTGAGCAGGTACAGCTGGCGCCGCGCCTCGCGCGAATCATCCATGGTGAGCGAGCCGGTCGCGCCCTGGAAGTCTTTGAGGTGCTGGAGCACTTCGCGAAACGCCGAGCGCGTGGCCGGCGCGTTCTTTTCGATGATGCTGCGAACCATGGCGCCCGAATCGAACCCGACCGCGTCGAGCAAGGTGATCGACGCGTCCTTGTACGTCTCGCGGAACGAAGCGACGAACGCCTTGGTCGAGGGCCGATCGCTCGTCTCGTAGAACGCCTCGACGTACACGCTGCACAGCACGTACTTCCCGCCGCGCTCCATCAGCTGCGGATCGCCCGAGGTGCCCCTGGGTGAGCTCCACGTCGAGGGGCCCAGCAGCGTGACGGTCTTGAGCTTGTCCTTGCCGGTGGTCTTCTGAATGCGCTCGAGGTCCTTCCTGTCGCAGGCGTTGGTGATGATGTCTTCGACCGCAAGCGCCGGCGCGACGAGCGAGACCTGCTGCCACGAATCGGGAATGAGCATCGCCTCGAAGTCGACCACCGGCTCGAGCGAGGCCCTCATCTTCTCCATCGCCTTGCGGCGGCGGAACTCGTCGGTGGTCGCCTCGCGGATCTCGCGCATCTTCTCGTAATAGTCAGCGCGATCTTCGATGTAAAACCGGCCGGCCAACCGCTTGGCCTCTTCGGTGAACGTCTTCTGATCGTGGTCGTAGTTCTCGATGCCGCGAATCTGCCCGCCGCGTTTTTCGATCGCATCCCAGAACTCGTTCGACAGCTCGACGCCGAACGGCGTGTTCGGGTGGAGGATGGCGAACGTCTTGTAGCCCAGCGTGTTCATCGCGTAGTCGGCCAGCGCCTCGGCCTGCTGCGCGTTGGTCACCATCGTGCGGAAGATGTAGGGGCCGATCTCGGTCAGACCATCTGCGCGAGAGAGCGTGATCAACGGCACCTGGAGCTCTTCAGCCACCAGCGCGCCGCGCTTCGCGTCTTCCGCCAGCAGCGGGCCGATGATCGCGATCACGCCGTCGTCGAACGCGAGCTGCTCCACCAGCTTCGAAGTGAGCCCGGGGTCGCCCTGCGAGTCCTTCACGATGAGCTCGATGTCACTGCCCTTGAGCGCCAGCTGGAGCCCCCGCATGGTGGTCTCACCGAACGCTTTGTATCGGCCCGTCATGGGCAGGACCGCGCCGATGACCTTCGCTCTGACCTGGGTGCGTTTGCTCAGCCGCTCCTGCAGTGCCCTGGCTTCGGGCACGTAGGGCGACTCAGGCGCGCTTGAGATGAGCGACTTGAGCGCCTCGTCGAGCCGGGTCCAATCGCGCAGGTGGTAATACACGCGCGCCATCTTGAAGGTGATGAGCGGCCAGCCCGGGTGCGAACGCGGCAGGTCGTTCCACGCTTCGGCGATCGCGAGGAACGTGGTCTTGGTCTCCACCACGTCTTCGAGGTTGGCCAACGCGGTCTTCTTCTCTGAAGGCGTGCTGGCGGCATCGACGGTCTTGAGCGCGGCCTTCAGTGCTTCGCCAAACTGCTGGCTCCCGGCGGCGGCCCGGAGAAGCGCGGCTTCAGCGAGCCTCTTGTCCTCACCCTCGAGGCGTTCGACCAGCGTGGAGAGCGTCTGGTACGCGTCGCGGTAGGCCTTCTGTTCGACAGCGGCGAGACCCGACTTGAGGCGCGCCTGATTCGCGTTGGGGTGCAGCGGGTTCTCGAAGAGCAGCTCACCCAGCGACTTGCGAGCCAGCGCGTAGTC
The DNA here is from genome assembly GCA_043737315.1 of Archangium sp. Classification (GTDB taxonomy): domain Bacteria; phylum Myxococcota; class Myxococcia; order Myxococcales; family Myxococcaceae; genus Archangium_A. The sequence continues at coordinate 776 of JAYTAT010000995.1, read as the reverse complement.
ACCCTCTTCGAAGGCGAGCACACCCACGCGGTAGAGCGCGTCTTGCCCCGCGGTGGTCTCCGGGTAGGTCTTGCGCACGAGGAGCAGCGCTTCGATGCCCTCTTTACGCGACTTCGAGTCGGCGACCGTGATGGCCTTCGCGAGCGCATCGTCGGCGGTCGGGTCTTTCCTCACTTCGACCTTCGGGCCAGTCCCCGTGCCGGTGCCCGTGTTCTTCGGGCAGGCGCACAGAAAGCCCAAACAGCTGATCAGCAACAGCTCACGCATGCCGAGGCACATAGCAGGCTTTCCGTGCGGGAAAACGCACGCAGTGCGGCGTAGCAGACACGGGAAAGGCGTCAGCGCGGCCGCAGGTTGGGGCACCGGCAGTGAGCCACATCAACACCCGTGCCACCGTTCGTCATGAAAAGGCCCGCTTCATTCGCGCGTGCAGCTGCGTCACGTCAGCCTCGTCTTGATACGGCCCGAAACCAAACCGCAGGCGATCGTCTCGCGCGTCGGTGACCACCCGGTGCAACTTGAGAGTCGCAGACAACGCGCTCGCTTCTGGTGTGCGAAAGGTGAGGAACTGACCGCGGGCGCTGGTGCTCAGGGGGACCACCAACTGCTGTTCAGACAGCGGGCCGTTCTGCAGCCCCGCCATGAACAATCGCTGCAGTGCATGTGCATGGGCGCGATTCATCGCCGTGCTCAGCGCCACGCTCTGCCGCCAGCGCATCGCCGCGTTGAAGCGATAGAGCCCTGAAGGATCGAACGTCGAGCCCATGAAGCGCATC
>JAYTAT010000994.1:0-2587 GCA_043737315.1 Archangium sp. | reverse complement strand
GCCGTGCTCCGACGGCGCGGCAGCAGCGCATCTGCTTCGGCGCCGGTGACGAGCGGGCCTTCACACAGAATGGCCAGGCGCTCGACGAGGTTGCGCAGCTCGCGCACGTTGCCCGGGTAGTCGTAGGCAATCATGCGCGCCATCGCCTCGGGGAGCAGACGCAGCGTCTTGCGGCCGTTCTTCCGGCACGACTCCTCGAGGAACGCGTCGATGAGCGCGGACAGATCTTCCCGGCGTTCACGCAGCGGAGGCGAGTGCAGCTGCACCACGTTCAAGCGGAAGTAGAGGTCTTCGCGAAAGCGGCCCGCTTCGGTCTCCGCCTCGAGGTTCTTGTTGGTCGCGGCGATCACCCGCACGTCGACCTTGATGGTCTCGGTGCCACCCACGCGCTCGAGCTCACCCTCCTGCAGCACGCGCAGCAGCTTGGCCTGCATCTGCGGGGGCATGTCGCCCACCTCATCGAGAAAGAGCGTGCCGCCATCGGCCAGCTCGAACTTGCCGCGACGCGCGCTGATTGCTCCAGTGAACGAACCCTTTTCGTGCCCGAACAGCTCTGACTCGATGAGCTCGTGCGGCACCGCCGCGCAGTTGAGCTTCACGAAGGGGCCTGTCTTCCGTTTGCTGTGTTGATGAATGGCGCGCGCGATGAGCTCCTTGCCGCTGCCGTTCTCGCCGGTGATGAGCACACGGCCCTCTGACGGCGCGGCCCGCTGAATGAGCGCGTAGATGCGCTGCATGGCGGCGCCCTGACCCACCATGTCGAAGCGGCCGACGTCGGCGCGGAGCGTCTGCAGCTCCTCCACCACCTTCTGGTGCTCCAGCGCGTTCTTGAGCGCCAGCAGCATGCGGTCACGCGAGATGGGCTTCTCGAGGAAGTCGCGCGCGCCCAGCTGCGTCGCTTTGACCGCGGTGTCGATGTTGCCGTGGCCGGACATCATGATCACCGGCAACTCCTTCTTGAGCTCCCGCATCTTCGACAACGCGGTCAGCCCATCCATGTCGGGCATCTTGACGTCCATCAGCACGGCGTCGACGGGCCGCGCGCCGAGGATGTCGAGCGCCACCCTCGCGTCGGAGGCGAGCTCCACGCGGTACCCCTCGAGCTGCAGCGCCTGGCTCAGCGTCAGAAGAATGTTCCGTTCATCATCGACGACGAGGACAGTGGCCGGCATGGGTGCTCCAGACGCGCTTGGGGGTGGTGTGGCTATTCTGCCGCGCTTCGAACGCGGGTGCTGGGTGCAATGGAAGAGGTGTGCCAGCGCCCGCCCGCGAAGATTCGTCTTGAGGATCAAGGCTTTCGCCTTGAGGCACCATGGAATGGCAGGTACAGGGGACCCGTTGACGCACACCGCCACGGAGGCCGGAACCATGGTCAAGACTCTCAGAATCCTCGGAATGTCAGCGGCGTTGCTCGCCCTGGCGGGTTGTCCCCCCACGTACCCGAAGTGCGAGAGCGACGACCACTGCAAGGACAAGGGCGAGGTCTGCGTTCAGGGCCAGTGCCAGGAGTGCGCGACCAACGCGAACTGCAAAGAAGGCTTCGTGTGCGACGCCAACAAGTGCGTACCCAAGCCGGAATGCGCCAACGACACGGGCTGTGGCGAAGGCAAGAAGTGCAAGCAGGGCAAGTGTGCGGTCGCCACCGAAAGCAAGTCGGAGTGCAGCGCCAACGATGACTGCCCCTCAGGCCAGGGCTGCACCGCCGGCAAGTGCGTCACCAGCAACGTGAGCACGACGTGCACGTTCGAGCCGGTTCGTTTCGACTTCAACGAGTACAACCTCAACGGCGCGGTGCAGTCGTCGCTCGCGTCTTACGCAGACTGCATCAAGAAGGGCAGCCTGCGCTTCACCCTCGAGGGTCACGCCGATGAGCGCGGCACCGAAGAGTTCAACATGGTGCTCTCGCAGAAGCGCGCGGCCTCGGTGCGCAAGTACCTGGTCGATCTCGGCGTCTCGGGTGGCGCGCTGGACACCGTCGGCTACGGAGAGAACAAGCCGGCGTCGAACGGCACGGGCGAAGACGCGTGGGCGACCAACCGCCGCGTCGAGTTCAAGAAGCGCTGATTCGGCTCGTGGAGCGGGTGCAGAGGTAGCCCGCTCCGACGAAGCTCGCGAAGGCCAATGAAAAGACCCCGGCTCGGGGCTGGAGCAGCGCCTGACTGGCGGTCAGCACGACCTGCAGTGGTGAGGTGACCAGCTCCCAGCTGTTGAGGCGCTCGAAGCGGCCCAGAAAGACACCCACTCCGCACAGCAGCACCGCGGCGCTCACCAGCGTGGCGGCGAGCTTCGGGCCACAGCGGGCTCTGAGCTCGGAGTGCACCCGCGAAAGCGAGTCCCAACCCAGCAGGCAGCCGGCCCAGGCGAAGCTCGCCAGGAAGAGCACGTCGAACCACATCGGCACGCCGGCGCGCGCTTTGAGGTGGATGAGGTCGGTCAGCAGGTAGGGCGCGTTGGGGAAGAAGGCGAGCCAGCTCACGAGCAGTGGCCAGAAGAAGAGCCCACGGCGCGTGAAGCGCAGGGTGGTCGACAGCAGCCACGGCACCCAGGCGAGGAAGAGGTTCCACCAGAGAAAGACGAAGCGCGGGCC
>JAYTAT010000993.1:0-2593 GCA_043737315.1 Archangium sp. | reverse complement strand
GAGGGCCTCCTACACCTTGGTGAGTTCCTCGAGGTGAGCCCTGGCCCCTGCCGCTTCCTTCGTGGCTCTTCCCCAATCCTCATTCAGTTCAGCCAGGTTCGTCTCGAGCGAATCGAACTCCGCCTGGAGAACAGCGACCTCGGCGGCCAGGGCTGCACGCTGGGTCTCGAGCTCCGCCAGCGCGAAGGTGCGTTCATCTTCTCGGGCTGCGACGTCGTGGCGAGCCTCCTTCAGCGCCTCTTTCAGCGCATCGCGTCGACTGATCAGCTCCTCGGTCTGGGTCATCGGAGCCACCAGCCCGCGGCGCTCAACGCGACACACAGCACCAACCACACGCCCGCAGCGCAGCCGGGTTCCTTCGTCTCCCAGTTCGACCGCGACTCCTGGAGCGGGTCACCCAGGGGCTGAAGCCGGGAAATCTGGGCGCGGGAGACGGCGAGCGAGTCTTTCGCCTGGGCGGTCTCGCGCTCGAGGTTCTGCTGGTGAATGACGAGGTGCTCGATGCGCTGGCGCAAGGCCCGGGCGCGTTCCGGCAGCGCGGCGATCTCGGTGAGCAGCGCGGTGCGGGCCGTGGCCAGCTCAGCGGCCAGAGGCGCGTCGGCCTTCTGACGTTCGAGCTTCAGCTCGCCGAACAACCCCTCGATTTCATCCCGCAGCTCGCGATCGCCCATGGGCGAGCTGACGTTAGGGCCCTTGCGTCTGCCCAGCCAGCGCGTCGCGCTGTTCCCTTCGTTGGTCTCAGAGCGCGGTAGCGTAAAGGGGTGAAAATCTTCTGCAGCAAGTGTGGCCGGGCGAAGGAACTCGAAGATTCCGGTCAGGGCGCCATCGTCACCTGCGGTGGCTGTGGGAACCGCTTCAGCGTCGCAGGCCAGGCCCCCGTGGGTTCCAAGACCACGAACACGGTGCTGATCATCGTCGCGGCGGTCGCCTTCATCCCAATCGTTATCGCCATCGTGGGCATCCTCGCGGCGATCGCGATCCCCAACTTCATCCGCTTTCAGGCGCGCTCGAAGCAGGCCGAGTGCCGCACGAACCTCAAGGTGCTCGCGGCTGCCTCGAACCAATATCTCGGGGAACACCAGCGCTACACCTCGCAACTCCAGGAGCTGGGCTTCAACCCAGAGCGTGGCAATCGGTACGCGTACTTCGCGGGCCCTGGAACTCAGGAAAACCGCACCAAAGCCGTGGCCACGCGCGCGTCGACTGACACCCAGATCGGCGTTGACCTCTTCCGCTACGTGGGAAGCATGCCCATCACGCAGACCGAAGTCCCGGCGAGGTTGGCGGGTGAGGTCGTGCCAGGCGTCTCTGGAACCTGCCCCGACTGCAGCTTCGTCGCGGTGTGCGTGGGCACCGTCGACAATGACGACACGCTCGACGTCTGGTCGGTTTCGACGGCAGCGCGGACGGGGCCCAGGGGCGAATCGATCGCCGCCGGTGTTCCGTTCAACGACCTCAACGACTTGTCTGAATGATGAACGACACCATTCCCCGGTGCGCACGACACCCGGCTTCGCTCACGAGCTTCACCTGCCCCCGATGCGGCACGTTCGGCTGCATCGATTGCGAGCGGCGCCCCGGCATGGATGCGGCTGCGATGTGCCCGCCTGCTGGGCGATGAACGCGCAAGCCTTCGCGAAGCCCAGCAGTCAGCTTCAGACCGCCGGCCTGGTGGTGGGGGCGATCTCGATCATCCCGTGCCTTCCGATCGCGTTTGCGTCGGTGGTGCTCAACGTGATCGCGATCATCAAGTCGACGCGAGAGCACCGCTGGAAGCCGATCGTCGGCCTCTGCATCACCTTGAGTGTGGTGATGCTGCAGGTGCTGTTCTTCGCGTTCTACGCAATCTTCTCAAAGCCGCGCTGAGCCCGGCCGCGTCAGCACGTGAACGTCGATCGCCTCGTCCCGGCCTTCCCACGCCACGACGTGCGCTCCTTCGGAGTGCGAGTACCCGCCAAGCTGAAGCCGATCGACGAAGGTGTCCAGCAGCTCGGTGCGCGCGTGCGGTACGCCCAGCACCAACCGGCCCCCGGGTGAGAGCAGGCCGTCGGTCTCCACCAGGGTGAAGAGCAGCTCGGGCGCGCCCGCCTCGTAGATCACATCGGATGCGACCAGCAGCGAGGTGGGCACGCCTGCGCCTTGACTCCATTCGAGCCGGCTCGCCGAGAACCCGACCAGGTTGTTTCGCAGCGCGTTCTTCAGCGCGAAGGCGAGCGCGATGGGCTCACGATCCGTGCCTTCGGTGATCAGCCCGAGGTGCGCGAGGGTCATGCTGACGAGGCCCATGCCGCAGCCCAGCTCTGTCGCGCTCGAGGGTAGGGAGCCGACGGTCTGATCAAGCAGCCACCGGCTGATCGCCACCGAGGTGGGCCACACGCGTGACCAGTGATTGGGGCGGGGCTGCGCGAGCACCTCGAGCATCTGGAAGACGAGGCCTTCACGAAGCTCGACTGAGATCGATCGAGACGGGAGCGCGCTCAACACCGCTGTCTTCAGTACAGACCCATGGATGAATCGTACCGCAGCCAAAGAAGCGGTCGATCCCCCGCCAGCCGCGCGTCCCGTATTTCGGCAATGAGCACGAGGCGTGTGT
>JAYTAT010000992.1:0-2595 GCA_043737315.1 Archangium sp. | reverse complement strand
CCACGTGGCAGGCCTTGCATCGCTTACCGTGCGCAACCCGGCAGACGCCCTCGAAGGTTCGCGGGCTGACACGTTCACGTACCTGGCGCCGCCTGTGGCCACTTCGATCACTCCGAGCGCCGGGCTTACCTCGGGTGGTCAAAGCATCACCATCCAGGGCGCGGCCTTCCGCGCTGGTGCGGTGGTGAGATTCGGCGCGAACGCAGGTACCAACGTGGTGGTCGACCCCGGCGGCACCTCACTGACCGTCACCACCCCCGCGGCGTTGGTCAGCGGGGTGGTGAACGTGACGGTGGTCAACGCCGACGCGCAACAGACCGTGCTGACGGGCGGCTTTACCTACAGCTACCCCGCCCCGAGCATTTCGAGCATCACGCCCGCATCGGGGTTTGCAACTGGAGGAACTCCCCTCACCATCACCGGCAACGGCATCCAGGCGGCAGCCACGGTGACGGTCGGCGGCAACCTGGCCACGGGCTTGACCCGAATCAGCCTCACGGAGATCAGGGCAGTGACTCCCGCGGGAGCAGCAGGGCTGGCTGACGTAACCGTCACCAACGTCGACAACCAGGCGGCCACGCGCACCGGTGGCTTTCGGTACGTGCCCGCGCCGAGCATCACCTCAATCACACCCTCCCGCGGCCCGATGCAGGGTGGGGTGCGCGTCACCCTGACTGGCTCGAACTTTCAAGCAGGAGCAACGCTGCGGCTGGGCGGCGTGCCCGCGTTCGCGGTGACGGTGCAAAGCCCCACGTCTCTGACGGCGGTCGCCAACGCCAACGGGGTGGGCCCGGCCGATGTGGTGCTGACCAACCCCGATACGCAGGCCGGCACACTGGCGGCCGGCTTCACCTATGACGGCGCACCCTCGCTGTCTGCGATCTCGCCCACCACCGGAACGACGGCGGGCGGAACGCTCATCACCCTGACCGGTACGGGCTTCCTCAACGGAGCAACGGTGCTCTTTGGCGCCACTGCGGCCACCGGCGTCACGGTCGATTCGCCGACCCGCCTCACGGCGCTCTCTCCGGCCGCGCCGGTCAGCGTGGTATCGGTCACCGTGCGCAACACCGACGGCCAGTCGGCCCTCCTCCAGCGCGTCTTCCGCTTCGTCGCACCGCCGACGGTCACCACAATCGCACCCGGCACCGGCGACGTGAGCGGCGGCACGTTGGTACGCGTGACGGGAGCGGGGTTCAACGCCAGCACCACGGTGTCATTTGGTGGCATCCCGGCAGCGCAGGTCTCGTTGGTCAGCGCCACCGAGCTCGATGCGGTCACTCCCGCTCACGCACCCGGGGTGGTCCCCGTGAAGGTCTCGACTGACGGGGCGGTCGCCAACTTAGCCGACGGCTTCACGTTCACGCGCAGTGCGCCCACCCTGGTGGCGGTCGCACCGGTCAGCGGGCCCATCGCGGGCGGTACGTCGCTGACGCTCTCGGGTACCGGCTTCGCACCGGGCGCGACCATCACGGTCGGCGGCGCGGCGGCGACCGACGTGGTGGTCGTCTCCAACGTGCTGGCGCGGGCGGTGATTCCTGCGCACGCGGCAGGCAACGTCGACGTGGTGTTCACCAATGACGACTCGCAAGCGGCCACGCTGGCAGGCGGCTTCACTTTCGTCGCCCCGCCCGACAACAACGCGGGCACCGTGACAGATGGTGGCTCAGGGTCCATCGGCGAAGACCCCACCTCGACGCCCACGCCTGGTGGCGTGAGCTGCGGTTGCACCAGCGTCGACGGCTCGATGTTCAGCATGGCGGGGTTCGGTTTGTTGATGGTGCTCTCGCGCCGCCGCCGTCGCAGCTGAAGCGGGCCTTCACGCAGGCGTCGCCGCGCTCTTCCTGGGCGGCGCGATGCCGGTTCACCCGAGCGGATGTTCTTTCCCGCGGGCAAGGCGGACCGAGGTGGGCCCCTCACCCGCTTCGCAGCGAGTCACCGCTCGCCGTTGAGCACCAGGCTGACCAGCTCGGCTTGCCGGTGCGTATCGGTCTTCTGCATCGCGCGCTTGGCGTGCGTGCGCGCGGTCTCGAGGCTGACGTGAAACTCCTCGGCGATGCGCTTGATGCTGCGGCCTTCAGCCAACCGCCGCACCACCCGGGCCTCGGCGCGAGTCAGCTCGAAGCGGCTCTGCAACCCCTGCACGCTGGGCATGGAGCGAGCGGCCTGGGAAGGCCCGTCGTTCAAGCGGAAGAGCTCGCGGGCCAGCGCGCGCACGTTGCTGTCTGAGTGCGCCAGCGTGAGCTCGGACTCAGGTGGAGGAAAGACGATGCAGTCGAGCTCGCGCTCCGAGATCCGCGCGCCATGGATACGGGCGTCGGGACCGCCCCGCACTCGGGGAACCGAGGCGAGGAACCAGGCGCAGCACTGAAAGAAGACCAACGAAGGCCGCAGGCCCTTGAGGAGCTCGAGCCGAATCTGCAGGCCGGGGGTTGCGCTTCTCCACTGCAGCGAGACCACCGACGGGCGGGCCTGGAGCGCCTCGAGCAGCACGAGGTAGGTCAGCCGCGGCGAGCCCAACAGCTCGGCCGCCTGCCGCACCGACGAATGCCGGCTCGCGAGATGCTGCATCACGCCCTGGGTCGCGTCGACGCC
>JAYTAT010000991.1:0-2597 GCA_043737315.1 Archangium sp. | reverse complement strand
AGCAGGGGAGAACGAAGTTCGTGCCCGAGTCGTGGACGAACACCTACTTCTCCTGGATGCGGAACATCCACGACTGGTGCATCAGCCGTCAGCTCTGGTGGGGCCATCAGATCCCCGCCTGGTACGAGCAGGCCGCCGACGGCACGGTCGATTTCGAGACCGCGAAGTTCGTGGTCTCGAAGACCAAGCCCGAAGGAAACTGGGTGCAGGATCCCGACGTGCTGGACACCTGGTTCAGTTCGGCGCTGTGGCCGTTCTCGACGCTGGGTTGGCCCAACACTGATTCGGCCGACCTCAAGGCCTTCTATCCAAACTCGGTGATGGAGACCGGGCACGACATCATCTTCTTCTGGGTCGCCCGGATGATGATGATGGGCATTCACTTCATGGGCGAGGTCCCTTTTCGCACCGTGTACCTGCACGCGATGGTGCGCGACGAGAAGGGCGAGAAGATGTCGAAGACGAAGGGGAACGTGATCGATCCCCTCGACATCATCCGGGGCGCCGAGGCCATCAAGTTGCCGCCTTCGGTGAAGAACAAGTACCCCGACGGGCTCGAGGCCATGGGCGCCGATGCGCTGCGCTTCACGCTCGCCTCGCTCACCCAGCAGGGCCGCGACATCAAGCTGAGCGTCGAGCGCATCGAGGGCTACAAGGCGTTCTGCAACAAGCTGTGGAATGCGTCACGCTTCGCGCTGCAGAACATGGGCGACTTTCAGGTCGACCCGAAGATCTTCGTGAAAGAGCGCGCGCTCTCGCTGGCGGATCGCTGGATTCTCTCTCGCCTCAACGTGTGCATCGGCGGCGTGCAGGCGGCGCTGGCGGCGTACAACTTCGGTGAAGCAAGCTCGCTGCTCTACCAGTTCCTCTGGCGTGAGTTCTGCGACTGGTACATCGAGCTGTCGAAGGGCTCGCTGCGTGGTGAAGACGAGCACGCGCGTGATTCGACCCGGGCGGTGCTGGTGTTCTGCCTGGACCAGGTGCTGCGCGCGTTGCACCCGTTCATGCCCTTCATCACCGAAGAGCTGTGGCAGCAGCTGCCCATGCAGCGCCCGGTCGAGTCGATCTGCCTGGCCGCGTACCCGACGGAAGATCGCCGGCTCAATGATCCGGCCGCTGAAGCCGAGATGCAGCCGGTCATCGATGCGATCGATGGCATCCGTACGATTCGCGGCGAGTCGATGCTCTCGCCTGCGATCCGTTTGGAGGCGCACGTGCAGTCGTCGCACCCGTCGGTGCGTGAGACGCTGCAGCGGTGCCGCGACTACGTGATTCAGCTGGCGCGGTTGGCTTCGCTGCATGTGAGCGATCTGAGCGTCAAGCCTCCGCAGGCTGCGGCCGAAATCCGGGCCGATATGGAGATCTACGTGCCGCTGGCTGGGCTCGTCGACTTCGCGGAAGAGCGTGAGCGGCTCAAGAAGGAAATCGAGAAGGCAGAGAAGGAGATGACCGGCATGGAGGGGCGGCTCAACAACCCTTCCTTCGTGGCCCGTGCTCCGCCGGAAGTGGTCGCCAAGGATCGTGCCCGGGTGGAAGAGCTGCGTTCGCGGATCAGCAAGGTGAACGACAACATCAAGCGCATCGCTCCGGTGGAAGTGCGCATCGCGCCGCCTGCTCTGGATGGGGCGCGCAATCTGGGCGAAGAGCTCAAGGAAGAGCTGTCGGGTCTGCGGGTTCAGGAGACGGATCAGCAGGTGACCGAGGCGCTTCAGAAGCTGCGCGAGGGGACCAAGGAAGGTCTGTCATCACGCGATCACTACGATCTCGGCGTGGCGTACATGAACATGGGCCTGGTCGATGACGCCGTGCGCGAGTTCAACGCGGCGAAGGAAGACGAGCCGAAGAAGAAGAAGAAAGCGCCCGCGAAAAAGAAGCCCGCTGCAAAGGCGAAGGTCGTCAAGAAGAAGCCCGCTGCGAAGAAGAAAGCCGCGCCGACAAAGAAGAAGCCGAAAGCGAAGACCAGGCCCAAGAAGCCGGTCGCAAAGAAGCGAAAGTGAAGCTTGTCTTCCTCTTTCTTTTGGAGAGGGTCGGGGTGAGGGCCCAACGTCCTCGCATCTCATTTAAGGACTCATGAACACCTTCATCGACCGGCTGATCGACCTCGCGTTGGATGAAGACCTCGGCAGCGCGGGAGACGTCACCACCGCCGCCCTCGTACCCGCAGGTGCCAAGGGCAAAGCTGAACTCTGGGCCAAAGAGCCGATGGTGCTTTCAGGCCTCGGCGCCTTCGTCCGCACCTTCGAGAGGGTCGATCTCGCGGTTCAGGTCAAACTGGAAGCCGCCGACGGCGACAAGACGACCAAACGCCAGCGCATCGCCACGCTCACGGGCCCACTGCAGAGCCTGCTGATCGGCGAACGCACCGCACTGAACATCGTGCAGCGTTGTGCAGGTATGGCCACCGCCGCTTCCACCGCGATGGCGCTGATCGAAGGCGTGAAGGGCAGCAAGCTCAAGATTCTCGACACCCGTAAGACACCCCCGGGCATGCGCGGTCTCGCCAAGCAGGCGGTGCGCGACGGCGGCGCCTACAACCACCGCTTCGGGCTCTTCGACGGCGTGTTGATCAAGGACAACCACATCGCAGCCGTCGGCGG
>JAYTAT010000990.1:0-6489 GCA_043737315.1 Archangium sp. | reverse complement strand
GCGCGAAGAAGGAATGCCCGAGAACGTGGTGAACAACGTGCCGATGAACAGGGCCCTGGTCGACCCCATGACCCCGCAAAGCTGCGGCTGCCAGAGCGGCGGCCAGGGGTTGCTGTCGCTCGTGGGTCTCGTGCTCCTCGCCTTCCGCAAGAGGCTCGGCAGGTGACATGACGCGGGTGCAATGCATGCCCGAACTACGTCGTGTATTCGGCGTTCACCTGCACGTAGCGATACCCGAGGTCCGACGTCATCACCGTCGCGTGCCCACGCCCGTCGTTGAGCTTGAGCTCGAGCTTCACGTCTTCGGTGGCCATCGCCTTCGAAGCTGCGGTGCGATCGAAGGCGGTCGGTTCACCCTGGCGGAACACCTCGATGCCCTGAAGCAGGCATGACAACGACTTCGGGTTCTTCACTTCCGGCGCGTTGCCCACCTGGCTGGTGAAACGCCCCCAGTTCGGGTCGTTGCCGAACAACGCGGTGCGTACGAGCGCCGATGAAGCCACCCGCTTTGCGATCGCCCTGGCCGCCTCATCGGAGGCCGCGCCCGTCACCTCGATGGTGGTCACCTTCGTCGCGCCTTCACCGTCACGCGCGATGAGCCACGAGAGCCGGCGCGCCACCGGCTCGACATGCCGCGCCCAATCCATCGGGGGCGGCAACGCACGCGTCGAGAGCAGCAGCAGCGTGTCGTTGGTGCTGGTGTGCGTGTCGACGTGCACCGCGTTGAAGCTGCTCGCCGCGATGGTGGGCAACGAACGTTTGAGCTGCTCGGCGCGCAGATCCCAATCGGTGGCCATGAACGCCAGCATGGTGGCCATGTTCGGCTCGATCATCCCAGCGCCCTTGCAGACGCCCGCGATGGTGGCGCCGGCGTGCTGGGCGCAGGCCTCTTTGGGGTACGCATCGGTGGTCATGATGGCGCTCAAGAAGCGGCGGCCTGCTTCCAGATCGTTCGCCTTTTCAGAAAGCGCGGCATCGATGCCGGCACGCACCTTGTCCATCGGCAACTTCACGCCGATGACGCCGGTGCTGCAGACCAGCACCTGCTCGAGGGGGCACCCCAGCGCCCTGGCGACGCGTTCGCACATCTCGAGCGCGTCCTTGTCGCCCTGCACCCCGGTGCACGCATTGGCGTTGCCTGAGTTGACGATGACCGCGCGCACCAGCCCGCCCGAGCGCACCAGGTGTGCCTTCGAGAGGGCCACCGGCGCCGCCGCGTAGTGGTTTTGCGTGAAGAGGCCCGCTGCCGCCATGGGCGCCTCAGAGACCAGCAAGCCGACGTCAGGATTTCCGCTCGCCTTGATGCCGGCCTTCACGCCAGCCGCCGACAGACCCTTCACCGAGGTCAGCGTGAACTCTGCGGGAGGAAACGACGGCACCTTCGGCACGGGGATGCTCATGAGCGCGGCGACTTACAGCGACGCGGCGAATCTGTCTCGCTCTCCCCATGCGCTCAATCCTGTGTACGGTCAGCGCGATGCGACGGCTCCTGCTGCTCCTGCCTTGCTTCCTCGGCTGCCCCGCGCCCGAAGGCGAGCTGGTCTTCGAGCTCGCCGATGGCACCATCGCCCGTGACGGCGTGCTTGATTTCGGGCCCCGCGGCGGCCGCGTGAAGACGGCCGTGATGGTGCGGAACATTTCGAAGCTCGACGTCGAGCTCGCCGAGCCGCAACTCGAAGGCGATGCCTTTCTCATCACGGGGCTGGCCAGCGGCAAGCTCGAGGCGGGCAATGTGCTCGTGGGCTCCATCGAATTGACCCCCAAAGGAGAACACGAAGGTGCGGTGCGCCTTCGCTCGAGCCAGGGCACGCCGCTCGCATCCTTGCGCCTCTTCGGTCGCCTCGAGACCGGCCGCTGCGCGTTGCCCGCTGAGCTCGACTTCGGCGCGGTGCTGCCTGAGGGGCGGCCGCAGCGTTCGTTCGATTTTCCGGTGCTCGATGTCAGGCGAGACGTCTTCATCGGTCCGCCCGGTGCGCCGTTCATTCTCTCGGTCAATGCGCCCGCGGGCACCCAGTCCATCAGCGCCAACCAGACCCTCAAGGCGCGCGTTCAGCTCATGCCCCAGGGCGTGGGTGAGTACGCGGCCACCTGGCGCATCGACCCGGGTTCGGAGTGCGATGCAGTGCAGATCCCGTTGCGCGCGACGGTGGTGCAACGTCATCTCGGCGCGAGCCCCTCCACGGTCGACTTCGGAGCCATCACGCCGCCCGGCCAGCCCACGGCCACCGCCACGCTGCTCAACTCGCTGAGCCGCTCGGTTCCGGTGACGCTCGAGCTGTTTTCTTCTGCAGGTGGTCCCACCACGAACTTTCGCATGGGGCTCACGCAGCTCGAGCTGCCCGCGGCCACGCGCGACGCGATGGGCAGGTGGCAGCCGGGCGAAGCGCAGGTGCCGCTCTCTGCGTGGCTGCTCGGCGCCGGCAGCGTCAGCGGCAAGCTGGTCGTCACGGCAGACTCCGACGTGCTCGAGGTGCCGCTCGTCGCACGTGGCGCGGGTTCGGGCCTGCTCGTCACGCCTTCTTCGCTCGCTTTGGGTGACGTGCCTGACGTCGAAGGCACACGTCTCGCGCTCGCCAGCGGTGTTTCGCTGAGCAATGACGCGCCGAGCGCGATCACCATCAGTCAGGTCAGCGTCGAGGCCGATCCCGCCACCCATGTCGCTGAGTTGTGTGTCGGCCCGTTCAACGAGACCACCGGAGTCTGTCAGGGCCTCGCCGCTCCGCTCATCATCGCGCCGGGCGGCCAGGCCTCACTCGCCGTGCGGATCAGGCCGACGGGTGCAGGCCCGTGGAGGTGGTTCGTGGTGCTGCGCACCGACGACGTGCAGCAGCCCGCGCTGCGCTTCGAGGTGACCGCACGGCTTCGCCCGATGGCCGACTGTGTGCTGACAGCGCCGCAGGCGGTGAGCTTCGGGCCCGTGCGTGCGCCCACCCCGATGGTGCGCGCGGTGGTGCTCGAGAATCAGGGCGTGAGCACCTGCGTGGTGCAGGGCCTGTGGGTCGATGGCAGCGCTGATGTGCGGGCGGGGCCTGCGCAGTTCACGGTGGGCCCTGGCGAGCGGCGCCTGGTCGACGTGGAGTACCTGCCCACCACCGCCCCGGGCACCAGCAGCTTTCCCAACTTGCGTTTCTCGGTGAACTCGGTGGCGGCGCCGGTGCGCGCGATTCCACTCGAGGTGTCGAGTGATGATGGTTGCCTGTTCGTCTCGCCCGAGCAGTGGGACTTCGGAGTGGTGGCGCCTTCCTGTGGTGCGCGGGTGCAGTCGTTCGGCATCGGGAATCGCTGTGCCGGCGCGAATGATGACGTGGTGATTCTGAGCGCGCAGCTGAGCGGGAGCGCGGCGATGACACTTCAGGGCACGCCCCCGCAGCGGCTCGCGCTCTCCAGCTACGCGGCCGATGCGATGCGCGTGGCGTTCGACCCATCAACCGCATCGTTGCACGCGGGCGTGCTCGAACTCGAGGTCGCGGTCACCTTCGGCACGCGCAAGATGCGGGTGCCTTTGCGCGGCCGGGCCGAAGCGAGTGGGCGCCAGCGCGACCGGTTCGTGATGCCCAGCTCAGCCGATGCAGTGCTGATTCAAGACGCGAGCCCGGGAGCAGGCGAGATGCAGCGCGGCCTGGCCTTGCGCGCTGATTCGATCCTCGCGCTCGCGCGGGCACGCAGGGCAAGCCTTCGTATCGCTGGTGTCCGTGCTGATGAGACGCCCGCCACGCTCGGACAGCTGCGAGAGGTCGACGCGTCGAAGTGGCTCTCGCTCGACACCGCCCCCGCATCCCAGCTCGCGGCCCTGCTCGACGTGGGCACGGCGATGAACAACCCCCTCGAGGCGTTCGCGGGCCCCGCGCTCGCCGCGCTCAGCGGGCCGGGCATCAGCGGGTTCAACGCAGGTTTTCTGCGGCGCGGTGCGAGCCTCAACGTGGTGTCGCTCAGCAACGCAGGCGAGGGGAGCGCTCAGCCGATGTCCGTGTTGCTTCCTCAGCTCGCCGCACTCAAGGGTACGCAGCGGCCGGAATGGTTGTCGTGGGGTGCCGTGGGTCCGTTCGCCGCGGTGACGGCCGGGTGCACGTACGACGAGGCTTCGCCCAACACGCTGCAGCGCACGGTGGCTCAGCAGCTCGGGGGCGTGGTGGCAGAGCACTGCGACATCGTTCGAGATGCGACGTTGTTCGAGTCGTCGATCGCTCCCACATTGTTCGGTGCGCGCGCGTCGGTGTCGTTGCGCTCGCCGCTGTCGCCGGGGGCGATGCCGAACGTGACGGTGGGTGGCGTGGCCGTACCCGAACTTGGCGCGAACATGGTGCGCAACTGGACGTTCGACGTGACGCGCAGCGCGGTGACGTTCACCAGCATCACGTTGTTGCCGGGCGAAGTGGTCGAGCTCGAGTACCCGACGCTGTGCACCCCGTAATCCCTTTTCCCCGCTTCGCAGGGCGCAAGGGTCACAGGAGCTTCATCAACTCAGCCAACGCACCCGCCCGCGTGGGCGCCATTTCGCTCATCGCCTTCGCGATGATCAACATCGGCTCACGAGGCTGCAGCGACAGGAACATCCGCGGAGAGATCGTCGCGTCCCACATGGTGCGCGCTTCCTGAAGGCCCTTCATCAACCGGGCCTCGCCCAAAGCCACGTACAGATAATCGGCCAGGGGCGAAGGCGAGATGTCGAAGCTCGAGTTGGTCGCGCGCCCGCCCTGCAGCAGCTGCCGCAGGATCGGGTCGAGCAGATCTTCCCGCTCGACCTGCGGCGTGGGCATGAACTGCTCGATGCGTTTCATGTTCGCGCCGGGCGTCTCTGCGTTGCCACCGATGAAGTAGGGGAGCGGCCCATCACCACCCGACTCCGAGGCGAGCGCTTCGATGACCGATGACGAGTACAGCTTGCAGCGCATGTACCGCACCGCGAGCTGAATGTTGTTGGCGGCCGCGGCGATGCGTTTGCTGTGTTCTTCGGGTGAAGGCTCACCACCCCAGGTGTGAAAGACGCGCTCGGCGGGGAGCTTCGAGAGGAAGCCCTCCATCTTCATCAGCGCCACCCGGTAATCGCGAATGCTGTACGTGGTCGGGGTGTGGAGCGCAGGGTTCGTCTCTGGCAGCAGCTTCCAGGTGTTGTCGAGGAAGCGTGCGGGATCGGGGTCGGCGAAGTTGCCCACGTCGTTGTTCGACAGCCGCGTGGCCCTGCGCACCATCACGCCGATGTCTTCGCTCTTGATGCCCAGGGTGGTCAGCCGATCGCGCAACGCGACCGCTTCACCATCGCGGAAGGGAATGCTCGCCTCGATGCACGCGACCACCGCGAGGATCTGCTCGCGGGTGAGCACGCCTTCGAGTTCTTTGGCGGCGACCAGCCCACTGGCCAGCTCGTTCAAACCGCTGAACGGCGTGAGCACCTGGCCCGGGGTGAAGCCGAACACCTCGAGCACGTCTTTCGCGGTCGGGTCGGTGCCGCAGTGAGGCAGCAGCTTCCAGCCGTGTTCACTCGTGTCGCGCGCCACCAACGGCCGGAGCAGCTCGGCGTAGTGCGTGGGCACGTCGAGGTCGACCTGCACGTAGACGATGTCGTGGTAGAGCGCTGCGATCGTCTCGATGGCATCCGCATCGCGCACGAGCTCGAGCACGTGCTGATGGGTGTGAAACTCCCGCGCGCGGGAAGAAAGGGCCTGGTGCACGGCCACCGCCCACCGCTCGATGAAGAGCGGAGGAACACCCAGTCCCAGCGCTTCGACAGCGCGGGAGTAGGTCTCGATGATGCGGTGGACGGGGGAAAGCCCCAGCTCCTCGGGCATGAGCGACCGCAGCGTAGGCCCCTGCCTGCCGCAGACAAGTCCTTTCCCGGCTCTTGACTTCGATCGGCCCAGCCGGTGACTAGGGCCTATGAAGCTCGCGACCTTGCGAACGGGCAGCCGAGATGGCGCCCTCCTCGTGGTGAAGAGAGACCTCTCGGCCTGGGCCCTCGCTACAGGGGTGTCGCCCACGCTGCAGGCGGCGCTCGATGTGTGGGATGAGGTGGAACCCAAGCTCCAGAAGCTGGCCGCGGAGCTCGAAGCCGGCACCGTGAAGAGCGAGCCCTTCGACGCGAGCAGGCTGATGGCGCCCTTGCCTCGCGCTTATGAATGGGTCGATGGGTCGGCGTATTTGAATCACGTCATCCTGGTCAGGAAAGCGCGCAAGGCCGAGCCCCCGCCCACCTTGAAGACGGATCCTTTGGTGTACCAGGGCGGCTCATCCGAGATGCTCGGGCCCACGCAAGACATCGTCGCGCGCGATGAAAAGTTCGGCGTCGACTTCGAGTCGGAGGTCGCCGTCGTGCTGGGCGACACCCCCATGGGCACCACCTCGGCCGAGGCCGGCAAGTACGTGCGGCTGCTGATGCTGGTCAACGACGTCACCTTGCGAAACTTGATCCCCGATGAGCTCGCCAAGGGCTTCGGCTTCTTTCAGGGCAAACCCGCCACCGCCTTCTCACCGGTCGCGGTGACGCCCGATGAA